>CAZFUX010000125.1:0-6949 GCA_964522085.1 uncultured Aequorivita sp. | reverse complement strand
GAAAGGTAAACAAGTTGTCAACTTAACACAACAACCTTGTGAAACTTAACACTTACCCTTTTATGAGTAAACCTTAATTTCATATTAAAAACTATAAAACGTTTTTACTTCTTCCTAAAATAAACAGTAATAGGAACTCCCGAAAAATCAAAATTTTCGCGAAGCTTATTTTCGATAAAACGCTTGTACGGATCTTTTACATACTGTGGCAAGTTGCAGAAAAATGCAAAACTTGGGTAAGGCGTTGGCAACTGTGTACAGAACTTTATTTTTACATATTTAGCCTTATAAGCTGGCGGCGGGTAATTTTGAATTATAGGAAGCATAACTTCATTAAGCTCGCTTGTTTTAACCTTTTTACTTCGGTTTTGATAAACCTCAACGGCAGTCTCAATAGCTTTGTAAATTCGTTGCTTTGTAAGTACAGAAACAAAAATGATTGGCACATCTACAAAAGGCTCAATTTGTTGACGGATGTATTTTTCATAATCCTTAACGCTGCTAGTGTCTTTATTTTCAACCAAATCCCACTTATTGGCTAGGATTACAATACCTTTATTGTTTCGTTGTGCAAGCCAGAAAATGTTTTCTACTTGACCGTCAAATCCGCGGGTTGCATCAAAAACTAGGATGATAACATCGCAATGCTCTATCGCGCGCACGCTTCGCATTACAGAATAGAATTCCAAGTCTTCTTTCACCTTACTTTTTTTACGAATTCCGGCAGTATCTACCAAGTTAAACTCAAAACCAAAACGGTCGTATTTGGTATCTATACTATCACGTGTAGTTCCTGCAATGTCTGTTACAATATAACGGTCTTTACCGATTAGGGCATTTATAAATGAAGATTTCCCCGCATTAGGGCGACCTACAACGGCAAAACGTGGTAACTCGCTGTCGTCTGGTTCTTCCCTATCTGGTAATGCTTTTACCAAATCATCAAGCAATTCGCCAGTACCACTTCCATTTATACTTGAAAGATTATATTGATACTCAAAACCCAATGAATAAAACTCCAATGCTGCATTCATACGTGAAGCGCCATCTACTTTATTGATTGCTAAAAATATTGGTTTTTTAGAACGTCGAAGTAGTTTTGCAACTTCTTGATCCATTCCGGTAACGCCGCTTTCTACATCTACCATAAAAATAATGGCATCAGCTTCATCAATGGCTAATTCTACTTGTTTGTCTATTTCAGCTTCAAAAATATCGTCGCTTCCTTTTACATAACCTCCTGTGTCTATCAACGAAAATTCCTTTCCATTCCAGTCGCTTTTTCCATAATGACGATCGCGTGTAACGCCACTTACCGCATCTACAATGGCTTCTCTACGCTGAATCAATCTATTGAAAAAAGTGGATTTCCCTACATTTGGTCTTCCTACAACGGCAACAATACTCATAATCTTAATTTTAGGGTGCAAAAATAGGTTTTAGTTAGCAGAAAAAATACTATTTTACTTGCTTTAAAAACAAATAGCAAATTTATGGTTTCAAACGAAATAGTTTTACGCCCACGATTCCAAATGGAACTTGAACAACCTTGCTTACAATTACTTGCAAAATTTTTAGAAGTAAAAAATACTCAAGAAAAATATATTGTTTCATGTGTGGACGATCATATTTTTATAAAACTACCTAAAAGTCAGCAACATTTTTGGTCGCCACAACTGCATTTGGAGATTTCTGAAAAGGATGAAAACTCATCTTCACTGCATGGTTTTTTTGGTCCAAACCCCACTGCTTGGACCATGTTTATGTTTCTCCATGTTGCTGTGGGAATACTTTTTATGGTAGATTTAACGTGGCTTTATTCCAACTACAATTTGGGTAATTCCATTGGTTTGCAAATTGGGGCTGCAATTGTTTTAGTACTACTTTGGGTATTACTTTACATTGCTGGAAGAATAGGAAAGAAAAAAGGAAAGCCCGGAATGCAAGAACTTTATAATTTTATGATGGAAACAATAGGTTAAACAAAAGAAAAATAAAACCTCAAGCACCAAATTCCAAAATTTTACTTATTGTTATACCCAAATCTTCTTAGTTGCCGCGCATCACTTCGCCAGTTTTTATTCACTTTTACGTAAAGTTCAATGTGAATTTGTTTTCCGAAGAATTTTTGCAAATCCTTTCGAGCCTCTGTTCCTACTCTTTTTAAGGCAGAACCTTTGTGACCTATAATGATCCCTTTTTGGGTTTCGCGCTCTACCATAATTACACTTCGAATTCTGATAATGGTATCATCCTCAAAAAATTCTTCCGTATCAATCTCTACGGAATATGGAATTTCTTTTTTGTAGTGCATTAATATTTTTTCACGAATGGCTTCGTTCACGAAAAAACGCTCGGGTTTGTCCGTCAATTGGTCTTTTGGATAAAATGCTGGCGACTCTGGAAGTAGTTCAATAATTCTGTTGAAAACTTCAGGAACACCAAAATTTTGAAGGGCCGAAATTGCAAAGATTTCAGCATTTGGAACTTTTTCTTGCCAAAGCTTAAGTGCTTCAGAAAGCAATTCTTCATTACCAATATCAATTTTATTTATAAGAAGTAAAACTGGAATTTTAGAATTGGTTATTTTATTGAAAAAAGCCTCATCTTTCAACTCTTTTTCACCTAACTCAACTAAATACAGTAAAATATCAGCATCTTCAAAAGCAGATTTCACAAAATCCATCATACTTTCCTGAAGTTGATAAGCAGGTTTTATAATACCTGGCGTATCGCTTAAAAGCACCTGAAAGTCATCACCGTTCACAATCCCTAAAATACGGTGTCGTGTGGTTTGGGCTTTAGAAGTGATAATGGAAAGTCGTTCGCCAACAAAAGCGTTCATCAAAGTACTTTTGCCCACGTTGGGGTTTCCTATTATATTTACGAATCCGGCTTTATGTTTTGTCATTTATGTTGAATTGATTTTGCAAATTTAAACCTTAAATATCAAAACGATGGATTCCATTTCATTTTTAAACTTTCAGCGTTGAAACCCTTACTTTTGCATAATGCTTTTTCCAAAGAAAAAAATAGAATTAGAAGAAGGTGACTATTACCTAACACCTGAAGGTTATAAATGCTTTACGGAGCAATACCATTTAAAACGTGGTTATTGTTGTGAAAGTGGTTGCAGACATTGTCCGTATGGATTTGACAAAAAAACAGGAAAGCATCAATGAAAATAATTTTAGAATATGACTTTTAAACAACAAATACAACAAGGTATTCCTTCAGTTTTACCAGAAAAGAAACTTTATGATCCTTCAATAAACCACGCACCAAAGCGAAAAGAAATCCTTTCAAAAGAAGAAAAAGAACTTGCCTTGCGCAATGCACTTCGTTATTTTGAACCAAAAGATCACGCCACGCTCCTACCCGAGTTTCATGAAGAACTTGAAAAATATGGGCGTATTTATATGCACCGCTTTCGTCCGGAATATACTATGTATGCTCGCCCCGTTGACGAATACCCTGGGAAATCTAATCAAGCAAAAGCTATAATGTTAATGATCCAAAATAACTTGGATTATGCAGTTGCGCAGCATCCACACGAGCTTATTACGTATGGTGGTAACGGTGCCGTTTTTCAAAATTGGGCGCAGTATCTTTTGGTGATGAAATATTTATCTGAAATGACCGATGAGCAAACTTTGGCTGTTTATTCTGGACATCCAATGGGTTTATTTCCTTCACATAAAGACGCACCACGAGTTGTGGTTACTAATGGCATGATGATTCCGAATTACTCAAAACAAGACGATTGGGAAAAATTCAACGCGCTTGGCGTAACGCAATACGGGCAAATGACGGCGGGAAGCTATATGTACATTGGCCCGCAAGGAATTGTTCACGGAACTACGATTACTGTTCTAAATGGTTTCAGAAAAATTAAAAAAGAGCCTAAAGGCGGATTATTTGTAACCTCAGGACTAGGCGGAATGAGCGGCGCACAACCCAAAGCGGGTAACATTGCAGGCTGCGTAACGGTTTGTGGTGAAGTAAACAAAAAAGCTGCGGAAACCAGACATAGCCAAGGTTGGGTGGATGAAGTGATTTCAAATTTGGATGAACTTTCAAAACGAGTTAAAGAAGCTACTACTAATAAAGAAACTGTTTCAATAGCTTACGATGGAAATATTGTTGAAGTATGGGAAAAATTTGATGAAGACAACATTCACATTGACTTAGGAAGCGATCAAACTTCACTCCACAATCCGTGGGCTGGTGGTTACTATCCAGTTGGGTTGACTTATGAAGAATCTGTTGAAATGATGGCCAATAACCCTGATCAATTTAAAAAAGAAGTACAAAGAAGTTTACGACGTCACGTTGAAGCCATTAACAAACACACGGCAAAAGGCACATATTTCTTCGACTATGGAAATGCTTTTCTTTTGGAAGCTTCACGTGCTGGCGCTGATATAATTTCAAATGAAAAAGGCAAGGAATTTAAATATCCTTCCTATGTTCAAGACATTATGGGACCTATGTGTTTCGATTATGGTTTTGGACCTTTCCGATGGGTTTGTGCTTCTGGCAAGCCTGAAGACCTTCAGAAAACAGATGAAATTGCCTGTGAAGTTTTAGAAGAACTGATGAAAAATTCACCTAAAGAAATCCAGCAACAAATGCAGGATAACATTACTTGGATAAAAGGTGCGCAGGAAAATAAATTGGTAGTAGGCTCGCAGGCCCGTATACTTTATGCTGATGCTGATGGGCGTGTGCAGATTGCTTCGGCTTTTAACAAGGCAATTTCAGAAGAAAAAATTGGTCCAGTTATTTTAGGGCGCGACCATCACGATGTATCTGGAACAGATTCGCCTTATCGCGAAACTTCAAATATTTATGACGGAAGTAGATTTACGGCAGATATGGCAATACAAAACGTAATTGGTGATAGCTTCCGTGGCGCTACTTGGGTGAGTATCCATAACGGAGGTGGTGTTGGTTGGGGTGAAGTTATCAACGGCGGCTTTGGCATGCTTCTTGATGGTAGTAATGATGCACAACGACGATTAGAAAATATGCTTTTCTGGGATGTAAATAACGGAATAGCAAGACGCAGTTGGGCACGAAATGAAAAAGCTGTTTTCGCAATAAAACGCGCTATGGAAAATAATCCGCAGTTAAAGGTTACACTTCCTAATTTTGTTGATGATAAATTATTCACTTAAAAAAATCCTATGAAAGCACTTAAATTTTTACCCTTGCTATTGCTTTTTGTTTTCGCTTCCTGTTCCACCGTTCGTGTGGCAACGGATTACGACAAAGAAGCCAATTTTAACAATTACAAATCCTACGCTTTTTTTAAGCCAGGAATAGACAAAGCTGAAATAAGCGATCTGGATAAAAAACGAATTCTTCGTGCCATTGAAGCAAATCTTGCAACCCAAGGAATGGTAAAAGCTGAAAACCCAGATTTGTTAGTCAGCATTTTTACCAAAGAACGTGAACGTGTTGATGTATACAATAACAACTTCGGAATGGGTTGGGGCTGGAGCCCTTGGTATTATGGAAGCTATAATACGAGTAATGTTTCCCGCTCTACAGAAGGAACACTTCACATAGATTTAATTGATACCAAAACTAATAATCTCGTATGGCAAGGTATGGGAAAAGCAGATTTAGTGAACAGTACTGTAGAAAGAAAAGAAGAGCGCATTAATGAAATTGTGATGAAAATTTTAGCAGAATATCCGCCAGAGGCAATGAAAAAGTAATCCTGAAAAAAATCAACTAACAAAACCTTATTCTGAAAAATAATTGACCTCTAACGATTTAAAAAAAGAAAAAAAAGGTATGAAATCATTAAAATTAGTATTACTGGCTTTACTGGCCAGTTTTGGGATGCAGTCTCAAGAATTAATATCTGGAAAAGCTACTTTAACAAAAATAGATAACGGCATCTACGACATTAAAAAAGAGGATGGAACTTTAAAACAGATAAACATCCGACCTAATGTTGAAGAACATTTACAAGGAACTCTTTCTGTTCTTTTTCAAGATTGTGTAGAAATGAGAAAATCGGTTTTCAATCTGAAAAAGATTACGGAAGACGATTTGATCATCGCTATAGAAAAGTACAACAATTGCAACTACACACCCTTTGAACCTACCGAGAAAGAAATTAAACAAGCTTCAAATTTTCAGGAAGATCAATTTAAACTATTTGCAAGTATTGGTGCTTCCTTAAACAGAATCAGTTATTTTAATTTTGACGATTATGAAAACTTAACGCAAGGGCAGCTAACTTTTGGTATCGCTGCCACACCAGGATTTACTGGAAGCCTACAAGGAAATCTATACTTCACAATGGAAGTAAATGCTGCATTTTCGGGAGATAAAGATTTTGGCAATTCACCTTTTGAAACAAATTTCAAAAAGAATTCTTACAGAGGAAGTTTGGGTGCCGAATATCACTTCAATAAAAATGGATCTACACAACCATTTATTGGTGTTGGTATTGGGGTTGTTCGCGATCATTACAATGGCACTTATAACAAGTACAAAATAGAACAGACTAAAGGCAGCGGCTTTTGGATTCCTAAAGCAGGTATTCTTTTTTCATTGGATGATAAAAAATCGCTTGGTGTAATTGTTAGTTATATTCCCGAATACGAAAACGATCTTTCCTTTGTAGATAATGGCGTTGAAGTTCCGTTGATTATTGATACGCATTACATAAACGCAGGTTTGTATCTTTATTTTTAAAGAAGAGCTTTAAACCAAAGAAGTATAACTAAAAGTAAGTTTCCGCAATTGTGAAAACTTACTTTTTTTATTTTGGATCATAGATTAAACCAACCCCATGAAAAAATTGCTCTCCTCCTATTTCTATTCAGTTTCATTTATTCTGAAAACTCACAAAAGCAATCTCTACCCGCAGGCGAATATACTCACTCCATTTAGGTTTTCGGGAATCCAAGATTTCACTACCTAAATT
>CAZFUX010000124.1:0-7132 GCA_964522085.1 uncultured Aequorivita sp. | reverse complement strand
ATACTCACTACACATAGGAACCCGATTTTTCGGGTTCCTATGTGTAGTGAGTATAACCCAATAGCCACCCGAAATTAGACCGCCCAAGAGACCAAGTACAGCCCAAAGTAAAAACATTCGACTAAAAACAAAAGGATTAAACCGAATGGGGCGATCTAAAATATCGAGGTATTTAACTAACTTTCTTCTTCTTTTCAGTTTCATTTTGAAGAATTTTAAATAAAGTTACCCATGGATAGATTGATGCTTCCCTAGTTCCTTCATCACTTCAGCTTCAAAAGTAAGTAGGTCATTCCACTTTTGATCTACCTCTTTTCTATCGCCATATTGTCTTGCAAAACCTAGAAACATCGTGTAATGATTGGCTTCGCTTACCATTAATTTTCTGTAGAATTCTGCTAGTTTCTTATCTTCAAGTTCTTCGCTTAATAGACGAAAGCGCTCACAACTTCTGGCTTCAATCAAAGCTGCGTACAATAGTCTGTGTACAAGTTGGTTAGTTCGGCTGCCACCTTTTGGGAAAAACTGTATTATTTGTAAAACATATTCATCTTTTCTATCACGACCCAAAACCCATCCTTTCTCAAGTATTCTGTCGTGCACTATTTTAAAATGACTGATTTCTTCTTTTACAAGAGAAACCATTTCTTGAATCAAATCAGTGTATTCTGGAAAGCTTACAATCAATGAAACCGCTGTGGATGTGGCTTTCTGCTCGCACCAAGCGTGATCTGTAAGAATGTCTTCAATATTTTTTTCAACAATATTTACCCAACGTGGGTCTGTGGGAAGTTTTAAGCCTAACATAAAAAATGTTTAAAGTTTCAGGTTTTTCAATTTTCGGTCGTTGAGCGAAGCCGAAAAGGGAGTTATATATCTAAATCAAATTCTTTTCGTAACTTTTCAATCATCGGATTCATTTCCTTCATTTTTTCAAATTTCTCGCGGGTTGTGTATGCATACTTTTTTTCAAAGGTTTCGTTTACGGTTATATCAAGATCTATATCGTAATTCTGAAGTTTTTCGCGTAAGAAACCGAGAAGCTCATATTTTGCACGTTCAACTTCGGTTTTAATAGTTTGATTTGGAAATTCAAGATGAATTATAGAACCTTCAAGCTTTGGAATACCCATCGTTAAATGCGAAAGTAAGTTGAATTTCCCATCACTTTCTACATTTGTAGTATATTCTTTCCAAGCAGTTTGCATTTCTTCATCTGAAAAATCGTTAACAGGAAGATTTTTTACATTAGGCTGATTGGCAGCCATTTCCTGTTTTATTTCCTGCTTTTTCTGAATACTTTTAAGTGAAAGTGCCGAAACTCTTTTAGTATTACGTTCTGCGAGAATTTGTGGACGCTCTATTATTTTCTGTTGTCTGTTCTCGGTTGTCTGTTCTCGGTTGTCTGCTTTCGGTTGTTCGTTTTCGGTTTTTTCTGAAGTATTTTTTTCTTTTGAAATTTCTTCGGTTGGTTCGCTAACTTTGTTTAACTGCGTTTCAACTTCATCTTGAACTTCAATTTCAACTTTAATTGAAGTGCTTTTTTCACTCTTAAAATAGGAGGGAGGTATTACGAAGCGTTCGCCGTTATTGGAGTTTTTTTTTTCGCCTTGATAAGTCAAGGAAGCAAGCTGCATCAGGCAAAGTTCAACAAGGAGTCGTTGATTTTGGCTGTTTTTATATTTAAGATCGCAGGTGTTTGCAATGTTAATACCTTCAATTAAAAACTGCGTGTTTGTTTTTTGAGATTGCTCAAAATACATTGTCTTTACTTGTTCGCCAACCTCTAAAAGTTCAATAGTTTCTTGATTCTTGCAGACTAAAAGATCACGAAAGTGGGAGGCAAGGCCCATTACAAAATGATGCCCATCAAATCCTTTTGAAAGAATATCATTGTAAGTAAGTAAAACCTGTGGAATATTATTTTCCAAAAGCAAATCTGTAATTTGAAAATACCACGTATAATCAAGAACATTTAAATTTTCAGTAACAGCTTCACGTGTAAGATTTTTTCCTGCAAAACTAACCACTCTATCAAATATTGAAAGTGCGTCACGCAAGGCGCCATCAGCTTTTTGGGCTATTATGTGAAGGGCATCATCTTCGGCTTCTATTCCTTCTGCTTTGGCTACTTCGGCTAAATGTTCTTTAATATCATTCACACCAATACGTCTAAAATCGAAAATCTGACAACGTGAAAGTATGGTTGGTATTATTTTATGCTTTTCGGTAGTTGCTAAGATGAAGATGGCGTGTTTTGGCGGTTCTTCCAAAGTCTTCAAAAAAGCGTTAAATGCTGCGGAAGAGAGCATGTGTACTTCATCAATAATATAAACCTTGTATTGGCCAACTTGCGGTGGAATACGAACTTGGTCTATCAAATTACGAATATCATCAACCGAGTTGTTGGATGCGGCATCTAATTCAAATATATTGAAGGCAAAATCTTCATCTTCCTTTTCGGTGCCGTCTTGGTTTATTTTTTTTGCAAGAATACGTGCACAAGTGGTTTTACCAACGCCACGCGGGCCTGTAAAAAGCAATGCTTGCGCTAGATGGTTGTTCTCAATGGCATTCTCCAAAGTATTGGTAATAGCCTGTTGCCCAACAACGTCTTTAAAAACGGCAGGGCGATACTTTCGGGCAGATACAATGAAGTGTTCCATAGTGTAGAAGCAAATATAAAGATGTACAACGGTTTTTAAAAAAATAGCGGTTCGTATTTTACCATATTTATTAACATTTGAAGTACTTTTGCGCAGCAGGCCGCCTTATCGTCGTCTCGTCCCGATAGCTATCGGGATTGGGAGGGAGGAAAGTCCGGACACCATAGGGAAGCATAGCGGCTAACGGCCGTCGAGATCCCCGCCTTCGCATGGATTTCAGGACAAGTGCAGCAGAAAGTATGTACAGGTAATGCTGTAGTGAAACCAGGTAAACTCTATGCGGTGAAATGCCACGTAAACCTGTGCTTGAGGGTTTCCGCCCGATGCAGGAGGGTAGGCAGATTGAGCGTTTTGGTAACAAAGCGTCTAGATAAATGATAAGGTATCGGAACTTGTTTCGGTAACAGAACCCGGCTTATAGGCCTGCTTTTTTCGCCACGAATTCACGAATAATTATGAATAAATATTTGTGAATTCGTGGCGATTTTTTTTTCAACTAAAAAAACTAAATACATTGCCACCGTATTTTCGGGCTTCTACAAATTGTTTAATTTTTGAAAGGTCATTCTGTTTTGAATGTTCAATAACTAACAAACCTTCTTCAGAATTTAACAACTCTTTTTCAAAAATTGTTTTTACAATGCTTTCCAATTGTGAAACATCAAAATCATAGGGTGGGTCAGCAAAAATCACATCATACTTACCTGAAGCATTTTCTAAATACTTAAAAACATCAGCTTTTATAGTGTTAATAGGAAACTGAAACTCTTCTGAAACTTTATTGATATACTGAATACAATCAGGATGTTGATCTACCGATGTTATGTTTGGTACACCTCGGGAAGCAAATTCAAAGCTAATGTTTCCTGTACCGCTAAAAAGATCTAAAACGGTAAGTTCTTCAAAAAAATAACGAACTCTAAGAATATTGAAGAGTGCTTCTTTAGCAAAATCGGTCGTTGGGCGTACAGGTAGATTTTTTGGTGCTGTAAGTCTTCTTCCTTTATATATGCCAGAAATTATGCGCATTTAAAATGTATTTTGTAGAATGAAGTGGCGATAGGCTTTATCTTTTTCTTCAATATTTATATGAGGGGTATTGGCTTTTGCAAAGTCAATATTACGAATGTATTGATAGGCAATTTTAAAGTTATCGTCTTCCATATCAATTTCACCACAAAGTAGTACGGGTAGTGTTTCAGGGTTTAGATTTAACTGTTCCATGCAGAAAAGCGTGTAATAGATAAAATCTTCTGGGGTTTTGTATGTATAGCTATTACAAAGTTGAAGTTCACCATTTTTTAAAATAATACAATCGAAACTATTTTTCTGAAAGTGTAAATACATTTTAGGAAGTGAATATTTTTCATTTTCTAAAATAGCTTTCAACATTATGGTAACAGCGTGGTAATAGGTAAAAGAGCCATACTTTTCAAAGAAAAAATTATTGATATTCATAAAAGGAACATATACCACAACGATTCCTTGATTGTCTAAAACATCATTAGCCATATAATCATTAGCCAATATTTTAGAATTAAATTTTAAATATTCTGATGCTTTTGTTTCGTCAAAAAGTGGGAGAGGAACTAGACTGTAAGTTGGTGTAGAATATACAACACAAATTTCGGCAAAATTTGTGTTTAAGATATCGTTTTTAAATAATATGGTTTCAATATCTATTAATAGTTCTTCTGGTGTAGTGCTATGGTCTAGCGTTTTTTTAGCAAAAAATAGCACTTCATTGTTATCGCGATTTGTTACCAAAAAAGAAAGCCCGTTCAAAGAAACTTGAACGGACAGTCTGTTATTTAAATTATTTTGTATGTTACTTGTCTGTTGGTGCATCGTAAATTTTTGGCCAATTTCCAGTTGTGTTCACGTCTTCTAATGAACCTACTTTAATGTCTGGTCCATTAACGCCATCTACAGATTGCACTTGTTTTTCCTGCATTAAAAGATCTTTATCTTGATCGCCTAATATAATGTCTTTAGAAACTTTAGCTTCAAAAACAGAGTAAGTAGCATCGTTTTTCACAATTTTTCCAGATTTAAGATCAAACTTTGCGTTTATTCCTTCAATAGGAACATTCATCATTGTTTTATATCTGTCTGAATTTTTAAAGAGAGAATCTTTAACTGGTGTAAAACCTAAGGTGTCTAACAATGATCTTTCAATAAAATAACCATCGGTTATTCCGAAAGCTTTATTTTTAGCCACATCGGCATAACTAGTATCACGTCTTTGGGTTATTGCAAATTTCGCAGTTTCTACAAAATTTATTAGACTATCCCAATTACCTGTAAAACTTCCGACAATTTCTTTATGCGCAAGTTCTGCAGCTTGTATGTCTTTTAAACCACTAATTACTTTGGCGTAGCGCGCTTCTTTAACTTTGTTAAATTCTACGGGGCCCATAACTGAGTTCCACAGTTTCCATCCAAAAAAGATGATTAAAATCCAAAGAACAATCTGAACTACTAATTTCATTATTAATTGTGTTTAAAGTTGATTTACTAAAAGGTCTATCGCAAATCTACAATTTTTTTTTGTTCGTAAAAGTATATTGCCAAAAAATCATACCTATCTTTAAACCCATATTATTAGTAGTGAATAATGAATGTATCAGAATTTTATAGTTTTTTAAAGAACGATTTCCCCCATAACGCAACTCCAAAGCAGGATATTGCACTGCAATTGTTGGCTAAATTTGTATTAAGTACAAATAAAAATGAAACGTTTTTACTGAAAGGATATGCTGGAACGGGAAAGACAACTATAGTGGGTTCCTTAGTTAAAAATCTTTCAAAAGTAAAAAAACGGTCTGTTTTGTTAGCTCCAACTGGTAGAGCGGCTAAGGTTATTAGTAATTATTCTAATAAGCAGGCATTCACAATTCATAAAAAAATATATTTTCCGAAGAGTGAAAAAGGTTCAGTTTCTTTCACTTTACAAGAAAATAAGCATCGTGATACTATTTTTATTGTAGATGAGGCCTCTATGATTCCAGATATAAACAGCGATTCAAAGTTATTTGAAAACGGATCGCTGCTCGATGATTTAATGCAATATGTATATAGTGGTAATAATTGTAAGTTACTTTTAATAGGTGATTCCGCCCAATTACCGCCAGTGCATCTTTCAATTAGTCCTGCATTAGATGCGCGCCTTCTAGAAAACCAATATAATAGAGAAGTAGTTTTATTAGAGTTAGATGAAGTAGTACGCCAACAAAAAGATAGTGGTATTTTAGAAAACGCAACAAAAATTCGTGAACGCTTGGATGATGAGCTCTATGAAGCCTTCAAGTTTTCGGGAAAAAACTATCCAGATATTATTCGCCCTGTTGATGGACAAGAAATTATGGATGCCATAAACGATAATTATTCTGCCTTAGGAAATGAAGATACCGTAATAATTGTACGTTCAAACAAACGAGCAAACCTTTATAACCAAAGCATTCGTGAGCGAATTCTCTTTCAGGAGTCAGAACTTTCGGCTGGCGATTATTTAATGGTAGTAAAAAATAATTATTTTTGGGTAGATAATACCAGTGAAGCAGGATTTGTAGCCAATGGCGATATTGTAGAAGTATTAGAAATTTTCGCTTTTAAGGAGTTATACGGCTTCCGATTTGCTGAAGTGAAAGTAAGAATGGTAGATTATCCAAATATGAAACCTTTGGAAACTGTGTTACTTTTAGAGACATTAACTTCTGAAAGTCCTTCGCTTACTTATGATGAGTCTAATAAATTATATCAAGAGGTAATGAAGGATTACGCAAACGAAAAATCTAAATACAAGAAATTTCTAGCGGTAAAAAACAATAAATATTTTAATGCCCTACAAGTAAAGTTCAGTTACGCAATTACTTGCCATAAAAGCCAAGGAGGACAGTGGAAAACCGTTTTTGTAGAACAACCCTACTTGCCCAACGGAATAGACAAAGAATACCTAAGATGGCTTTATACAGCTATTACAAGAGCTCAGGAAAAGTTATATTTAATTGGGTTTAAGGATGAGTTTTTTGAATAGTTTCTTAAAGATTTTAATCAAATAAATTTAGATCGTATATAATCTAAGGTATTAACCAAAATGAAGAACGCTTTAACCACTCTAATTTACTTCTTTTTTTTTAGTTTCGGTTTTGCCCAAAACGGACAAATAATTTCCAAAAAAATGGTTGATTTAAAAAATGAATCATTTTGGGATAATCTCACTATAAATGATTCATTAAAACCTAAATATCACTATTTATACAATTTAGATTTTTATGAAATTGAATATTTAAGCGACTCTCTTAGTCAAAGGCTATGTAGTTGAACCAAAAAAGGAAGGAAAATATCCTGTTGTAATATTTAATCGAGGTGGTAACCGAACGTTTTCCGAACTATACTCACTCCATTTAGATTTTCGGGAATCCAAGATTTCACTACCTAAATTAACCGATTAATAATCAATCATT
>CAZFUX010000123.1:0-7143 GCA_964522085.1 uncultured Aequorivita sp. | reverse complement strand
TAATTTAGGTAGTGAAATCTTGGATTCCCGAAAACCTAAATGGAGTGAGTATAAATCAATCTCTTTCAAGTTTTCAATTCTATTGCGAAGAAGAAAATCGTCTATGCTTTCAAAATGTTCTATTACACGCTTGTCTTTGAATTCGAATACTTTTTCTGAAAGCCCCTGAAGAAAATCGCGGTCGTGAGATACTAGAATTAAAGTACCGTCAAACTGAAGAAGTGCTTCTTTCAAAACATCTTTCGACTTTAAATCTAAGTGATTCGTAGGCTCATCTAAAATCAGAACATTCACAGGTTCTAGCAATAATTTTACCATTGCCAAACGCGTTTTTTCACCTCCAGAAAGCAATCCTACTTTTTTGTCAATAGCATCGCCACTAAACATAAAGCGTCCCAAAACATTTTTTATCTGCGTGCGAATATCGCCTTTGGCAACCTCATCTACGGTCTGAAAAACAGTGAGTTCTTTATCTAAAAGAGCGGCTTGGTTTTGGGCAAAGTACCCAACTTTAGGGTTATGACCCAACGCACATGTTCCTTCAAAATCTATTTCGCCCATGATGGCTTTAATCATGGTAGATTTACCCTCTCCGTTTCTACCCACGAAACTTACTTTTTCGCCACGAGAAATACTCATATTAGCATCTTTGAAAACAACAAGATCGCCGTATTTCTTTGTTAAACCTTCTGCGGTTCCTGGATAATCACCACTGCGCTGTGCAGGTGGAAAACGCAATGCCAAGGCAGAAGTGTCTATTTCATCAATTTCAATAATTTGTAATTTTTCCAACATCTTCTCGCGTGAATTCACTTGATTGGTTTTGGAATAAGTCCCTTTAAAACGATCAATAAATTGTTGGGTGTCCGCTATGAATCTCTGTTGTTCCTCGTATGCTTTTATTTGGTGCGACCTCATATCTGCTCTTAACTGCAAATAATGGCTGTAATTGGCTTTATAATCGTAAATACGACCCATTGTTACCTCAATGGGTCGGTTGGCGATGTTATCAATAAAAGTTCTATCATGCGATATAACGATTACCGCTTTGGCTTTATTCAATAAAAAGTCTTCTAACCAAATAACAGATTCAATATCTACGTGATTCGTTGGCTCATCCAGCAAAATCAAGTCTGGTTTTTGAAGTAATAATTTCGCCAATTCAATACGCATACGCCATCCACCACTAAATTCTGAAGTTTGACGATGTAAATCGCTTCGTTTAAAACCAAGACCCCGCAATGCTTTTTCTACTTCGGCTTCGTAGTTTATTTCTTCGAGTGCGTAGTATTTTTCGCCAACTTCTGCTACTTTGGTTATGATATCCATATAGGCATCACTTTCGTAATCGGTACGGGTTTCCAATTCTTTATTTAAGCGATTCATTTCGTCTCGCATTTCAAAAATTTGCTTAAAAGCTTTGGAGGCTTCTTCAAAAACAGTTGCAGTATCGTCTGTTAACAAATGTTGTGGCAAGTAAGCAATAACGGCATCTTTTGGCGCACGTACATTACCGCGAGTTGGGGTTTGTTCACCAGCGATAATCTTCATCATCGTACTTTTTCCTGCGCCATTTTTCCCCATAAGGGCTATTTTGTCATTCTCGTTTACTACGAAATTAACATCGCTAAAAAGTGTATCGCCACTAAATTCAACTGCTAAACCATCTATTGAAATCATATTCTAATGTGCTATTTTAAATGACGTAGGACTGTAAGACTTAGGATGTAGGACAGCTTTTAATTCTTGTTTAGTCTTAGGTCTTAAGTCCTTTCGTCTTAAGTCTTTTTCAAAGGCTGCAAAACTATTAAAAAGAAGTGGATTCACACGAATAGCTTCACTAAAGTAATCAAGGAGTTTTTGAGGTCTTTATATTTGGTTTTCAAGTTATAATTGGATATGTTTGTTCAGAGATTAAAAACATCCTTTATGCTTGATTTTCATCTATTTAGCAAGAGCGCTTGTAACCCAATAGCGTTGCAGAAATCTTTGGTTTCATTCTTTAAATTGAAGATTATCTTCCCGAATTAAGGCGCACCAGCGAGTGTGCCATAATAGTTTCCTTTTTTTTAAATCACATCCATCTTAAAACACCTTTTTTCTTGGTATTTTATACTCGCTTGAACGTTTTGCTTTTAAAGGAAACTGGGATGTTAGTTTTAAATTTTAAAGAAATTTATTATGTCGAAAAGAAATCTAAAAGAATCTTCAAAAGATGCTAAATCGTTGAAACAAGAAAAAATATTAAAAAAAACTCGAAGATAAAAAAATAAAAACCCGCATCTTTTCAAATGCGGGTTTTATCAAATTAAGTGGGGAGAATTAATCTTTTAGCTTTCGTTAAATTTATAATAAATAAAAGTTATAAAATTATATTTATCAAAAACTTAACATTTTTAACGCTGAGCTTCTAAAAATGTGCCGTTAATGAAAGAATAAAATTTCGACCCGCACCTGAAATTCCTGAACTATATGGACGGTAACGTTGGTCTGTTAAATTCTCTATTCCTCCGCTTACATCAAAAGTATCTGTAAGTTTATAAAGTGCTTTAAAGTTGAGTGTATACCAAGACGGAGCATATGGGTTTCCATCCTTATCTAAAGCATAGATTTCTGTTTTGCTTTTTTCTTCGTCAGGCAAATCGTCAAAACTCTTTTCTCCTTGGTAACTTACATTCAGCTCCATGCTTAACTTATTCGCTTTATAGTTTAAACGCGAAACACCAAAAAACGGGGAGGCATGTCGCGAAGGGCTGATTTCGCCATTGTCTAACTCTTCTTCACCTTTTTGAAAATTAACATCTGTAGCAAAACCAAAACCTTTTGGCAGTTTTACCTCAACGCCTAATTGAACGCCATAGACTTTTGCACTGGCAGCATTTTGGATGGCTTGCACTTGGCTCAATTCGCCTTGATACATAATGCTGTCTTGTCCGTTCAGTTTAAAATCGCGGCGTACCAATGCATCTTTTAAAGAGGTGTAATAGCCCGTAATATCAACTTTTACAATATCGTCGAAAACTTTGGCAATTCCTAAATCTGCATTATAAGCATACTCAGGCTTTAGGTCTGGATTAGGAACTACAACACTACCCGCTTCAGAATCGAACACTTTTCCTACATCGTCTACATTCGGAGCGCGGAAAGCCGTACCAAAGTTTGCATTTAGCACCCAAGTTTCATCGGGACGATAAACGCCTCCCACACTTCCAGTTAATGCACCGTTACTCAAACTTGCTTTGGTAAATGGAAACGGATAAAATGTAGTGTCAAATTCAGAATCTAGTAAAACATGGTTGTAACGCGCACCAGCACTTAATGTAAAATTATCAGCCACTTTAAATTCATCGGTAATATACACCGCCATCGATTGCCATGTGGATTTTGGATAACGGGCTGGACCCACTTCAGAAATGCCTGTTGAAATATCGGTCAATTCGCCAGTGGAAGTAACGTCATTCAAAACATATTCAAGACCGTAGAAAAACGTGTTTTCCCCCCCCGTTTTCTTTATAAAATCAAGATTTACTGAAAATGAACTAACTTCTTCCGCTTGAGTATTACGTTCTGTACTGTTGAAGTTTCTATCTACTCTACTTTCCTCAAACCATTGATGAGTCAAACGCAGGCTCATTTGGTCAAAAATTGAATTAGATTCATCATAACTAATATTCAAATTGTTCATCATCCAAATCTGCGGACCGTAATCCCATTCGACATAACGAGGCAAGTCGTTTCGTACTCGTTGGTTTCTATCGTATCTTCCATAAGGTGTAGTTTCAGAAAAATGAAAACCGTATTGAAAATCCCACTTTTCATTGGGCTGAAAACGTATTTTCTGCATCATATTTATCTGCGAATATGCTGATGGAATTTGCAACAATTTATCTTCCTGCGTAATTATAACATCAGTACTGTCCTGCCTTTGCACGTAGTAATCCTTTATATAATCTTCTGGGCCGTGGCTTCCTTGACGCAAATTGTCGTAATCCCACGAGCTAATACTCGTTACAAATGCCCACTTTTTAAAACCTAGGTTTACATCAAAATGACCTGTTTTTTCTTTGTTTGCTGAAGAATATCGAACATTAGCTTTACCTGAAATAAAAGGATTATCATTTATTGAAAGTTGTGGAGTTAGCGTTTGAAAACTCATTACGCCACCAATAGCATCACTACCATAAATTACGGAACCGGGACCAAAAAGCACCTCGGTATTTTCAATAGCGAAGGGGTCTAAACTAATAACATTTTGAAGGTTTCCGCCACGGAAAATTGCTGTATTCATTCGCACGCCATCAATAGAATAAAGTAAACGGTTGGTCGCAAAACCACGAATCATCGGACTTCCACCACCTTGCTGGCTTTTTTGCACAAACACTTTCCCCGAAATGCTTAAAAGATCGGCGGCACTCTGTGGATTTTGTAATGCTACTTCCCTTGCGGAAATAGATATAATTTTTGAAGGCACATCATCGCTGCTCTGTCGCCAACGAGAGCCAGAAACAACTACTTCATCTAAACTGAAATTTGAGATTTCAAGTGAAATCGTGAAGCCTTCAGCTTCTAATTCAGCATAACTTTTTACAATTGTTTTATGACCTAAACTGCGTATTTCAATTTTTTCAACATCCTTAAAAGCTGAAATATCTGCTTGTCCTTTACTATTGGTGGTAACGTAAAGATTAGATTTTATATTTGAAAGCGTAACCAACTCCAAAGGTTCGTTGGTTTGTTGATCTTTTATGGTTATTGTTTGGCTATAGGTTGTGCCTACAAAACCTAACAATAGCCACAGTAGGAATAATTTTTTCATTTAAAAGTATATTTAAGTTAACGTGTTCGATAGGAACATAATAGTTTACGCTGCCAATTTTAAAATGACAACGATTTAAGTTTAATCTATTTGAGAAATGTTAACTAACCTTAGGAGGTGGCGAAGGTGGCGTTATACGAATTGAATTGAAAATATTGGGATGCAGACAATCCTGAAATACTAATTCTGTTTTTTGTGAAGGTGTTGCCTGCCAATCAAAAATAGCTGTGCAGAAAAACGACCATAGATAGGTATGAAGATTTTTCTGCTTTTGTTGGTTATCCTCGCCTTTATCGAAGGCATTTGCAACCAATATTTTAAGTTTCTTATTGAGTTTGGTTTCTTCGTGGTCCCACCAACAGTGGTAAAAGATGGTATCTCCTTTTATTTCTGAAGAAACAACATCATACATTTGTCCTTCGTACTCAAATTCTTTGGAATGTTCCCAACGTAGCTTTGTTTGGGTTTCTTCTTTCGAAAATTTAAGGAGTACTAATTCCTCGAGATCTATTCCAGCAATCATCTTCCATTTTAGTTCTCGACGAATGGTTGATTTTTCAAATTGCAGAAAAGTGTATATGGTTGCAACAGGTGCAAACAATATAAACAATAACGATAGTGCAATTATTCTTTCTTTCAATGGAAAAATCAATGATTGTACAAATGTCGTAAAATTGAATGTATCAATTGTGCCTTTTTGATTTTTTTGTTTAGTAATCCATTGAATAAATCCTCTTAAAGCTTATTGAAAGACCAGTAATGAAAATATTACTCAACTATATAAAAACTTTATTTCACCAACCATCCATCAATTGGTATAAAACCAAGGATCCGATAGCAGTTAAATTTGCTCCATAAATCAAAAAATAATCATGAAAACAAATTTTACAATGCCTTATTTATTAGTAATGTTGCTCTTGTCTGTTTCTACAGTTTTTGCAACAAACTCGATTATCGCTCCACCGAGCAATGACCTAATTACAAATGCCATTGATATTGATCAGGGACCATTTCCCTATTCACAGTTGGCTGTAAACTTTCCAGAAGCAACCAATACCAATGATAATCCTGGAGCCCTTGCGGTGTTGCAGCTGCCGCAGTTTGGTGTAAATTTACTGCTAACAGCAGTGCTTCGGTAAGTGCTTTAATGGTAAGTCACAAAGCCCCATAGTTATATTCTATTCAGCACCAAATGAAAATGTAACGCTCGCCACCCAGCTAACGTATGTTAACCAAGGCAGTAATCCATGTGGAAATGCAAACTCATCCACTATTAATACCACTGCTGGTACCACCTATTATGTATTGATGAAGAATAGCAGTATTTCGGATGTTCTTATAAACATTAATGCCGCAATGGTGCCCGGCAATGACCTTATTACAAACGCCACCTACTTGAATGTGGCAGATAGCTCTCCATATAACGAAACCGACGTTAACTTTCTGAAAGCTACATGCACCAACGATCCAACCACAGGGTCTGGATGTGGAGTTACGGCAGCGGGCGTTTGGTATAAGTTTACTCCAACAAAATCAGGAAATGTTGCAGCAGGAATCCTTAACCCCGACGGAGCAAAAGTGATCTTTTTTCAAGGCCCTGAAAATGCTACAAGTGGGCTGGAATTGACCTATGTTAACCAAAATACTAATCCTTGCGCTTCAAATACATTGGCTAATATAGATGTTGTTGAAGGTCTAACCTATTATATCTATATGCGTAACCTCCAAGTTTCCGATGTGTTAATTAATGCTTCTGGCGCCTTTAAAGTACCCGCAAACGATTTAATTGTGAATGCTACCGATATAGCACAAGCTTCCCAGCCTTTAATTGACAATAGTATCCATTTTTTAATGACCACAGTTACCGATGATTGGGGTCAAACTGACTGCACAAGTGGCAGTTTTGATGGAGTATGGTATAAAATAACTGCAGAAGTAACCAGAACAATTGAAGCTGAATTGCAAGGAAGCTTGCCAAATGAAAGCGCCATGGTTTTTTATTCTGCTCCAAATGCCAATGCTTCCTCAGGTTCTGAACTTACATGGGTAGACCAAGCTACCAACCCTTGTGGACTGTTTACTTCAACAAGTATAGAAGCAGAAGCAGGTGTTACTTATTATCTTTTCGCATTTACTATCGAACCGTACGCTAATGTTGTCATTCAAGCAAGTTCGGTGCTGGAAGTTTCGGAAAATGTTTTGGAAGGTTTTAAATTCTATCCTAATCCTGTGAGTAGTGAACTGAATCTAAGTGCAAAAACCACTATAGACCAAGTATACTCACTACACATAGGAACCCGAAAAATCGGGTTTAATAATTTGAAAAT
>CAZFUX010000122.1:0-7222 GCA_964522085.1 uncultured Aequorivita sp. | reverse complement strand
TAATTTTCAAATTATTAAACCCGATTTTTAGGGTTCCTATGTGTAGTGAGGATATACGCTATAGATAAGTCATAGATACTCCATAGAAAGAGTATGAATAGAGTATGGATTAATAATATGAAACTTAGTTTAGAATAGTATTAACCCATACTTTATATAAAAGAAATTCCCTTCAAACATCAGATTCAAATACATTTATAAAAAAAACATGAGTGAACCTTTTATATTTTAAGGTTTATTTTTTAGTAGATTTTTTTCTTTTTCTATAAAAATCGAAAGCAAACCAACCAATTACTGCAATTATAAAATACATTAAATAAGAAACTGGTTTTCCATTACCGCCAACAGTTGTAAAAAGTCTGTCCCAACGAACTTTCTTATTGAACCCATCCCAGCTCATCCATACAAATACAGGTTTTCCAACTACGTGATTAAAAGGCACAAAACCCCAAGTTCGGGCATCCTCACTATTGTTTCGGTTATCACCCATCATCCAATAGTAATCCATTTTAAAAGTGTATTCTGTTAGTGCTTTTCCGTTTAATAATACTTCAGTGCCAGATTGTGTTATTTTATTATCTATACCTAGTTCACTACCTTCGTAAACTTCAATTAAGCGTTTGTAAAATGGTAATGTTTCAGGTGTTATTGAAACGGTTACACCTTTCTTCGGAATATATAAAGGCCCAAAGAAATCGTTATTCCAAGGATAGTTTTGATTGTTTGGAAAAATACTACTGTCCCATTGTCCTTTTTCATTATGAAGTAAAGAAACCTCAACCACATTTGGATTGTTTTTAAGCATTGCAAGCGATTCATCCGAAATTGCCGAAAAACGATACATACCGTTTTGATAACCATATCGATCAGTAATATTATAACGATTATGAAGCATTTCAGGGTTTAGTTGCCCGTTTGTTTTCACGTCATAAGAAAACTGGATTTTTGCGCGATCTGGCAGTTCATTTTTCTTTCCATTTATAAAAACATAGCCATTGCGAACTTCCAAAGAATCTCCAGGAAGCCCTACACAACGCTTAACGTAGTTCGATTTTTTATCGATTGGTTTGTAATAATATTTTCCATCGCCATATTGCTGAAAAGCGTTAACAGTATCTACAGGCCAGTTAAAAACCACAATATCATTTCGTTTTATATCCTGAAAACCAGGAAGTCTGAAATACGGTATTTGAGGCTCTGTAAGATAAGATTTCGCTTTAATTACTGGAATAGTGTCGTGAACCATTGGAAATGCAACGGGTGTCATTGGAGTACGTGCGCCATAATGAAACTTGCTCACAAAAAGGAAATCACCAACCAAAAGTGTTTTTTCTAATGAAGAAGTTGGAATTGTAAAAGGCTGCATTACATAGGTATGAACAATAGTTGCCGCAACTACAGCAAACAAAATTGAACTTACCCACTCACCTGTTGAAGTACGCGGCTTCAAACTTCTATCTTTTATGTGTGTTACTTTTTGAGTGTAATTGATATAATAAATGTAGAGTCCTAAAGTCAGGATTCCCAAAACAGTGTCAGTTGTAGAATTTCGACCATAACTACGTAGCGTTTCTACCCAAACAACTGGAAACATAATTAGGTTTACTATTGGTACGAAAAGTAAAATTGTCCACCACCATGGACGGTTAATGATTTTCATTAAAACCACAGCATTGTATACCGGTACCGCTGCTTCCCAAGCTTTTCTACCTGCTGCTTGGTACAACTTCCAAGTTCCTGCAAAATGAATTACTTGAACTACTAAAAAAAATATAAACCAACCTGTCCAACTCATAATTTGTTATTCCTTAATTTGTTAATCTTCAATCCCCAAGACATTCTTCATTGTAAAAATACCTCTTTTATCTTTTAGCCATTCCGCAGCTAATATTGCGCCTTTTGCAAAACCTTCGCGGCTGTGGGCTTCGTGTGTAAATGAAATTGCATCAATTTCTGAATCGTAAGAAACTACATGCGTTCCTTTTACGTCTTCCTCCCTTTTTGCAACAATATTCAAACTGTTTTCTTCGGTAGTATTTAGCTTCCAATTCTTTTTATCACTGTATTTCAAAATTCCTTCGGCTATTGTAATTGCCGTTCCGCTTGGTGCATCTTTCTTTTCTAAATGATGAATTTCTTCTACTGAAACATCGTATTCTTTCCATTGCGACATCAATTTTGCTGCATATTCATTAATGCTGAAAAAGAGATTGACACCAACACTGAAGTTGGATGCATAAATGAAACTTCCGTTACGGTTTTCACATAACTTTACCATTTCACCATACTTCTCCAACCAACCTGTAGTTCCTGAAACTATTGGAATTCCAGCATTGAATGCTTTTGAAATATTTTCAACTGCAGCTTCAGGAGAAGAAAATTCTATGGCAACCTCAGCATCTTCAAGATTTCCTTCAGAAGAATTTATTGCACTTTTAAAAACTATAGTATGGCCTTTATCTAAAGCGATTTTCTCAATGGTTTTACCCATTTTTCCGTATCCTAATAAAGCTATTTTCATTTTAAAATATTTATTTGAGACGATACGTCAACGACATTCCATATTGCGGTTGATAATTGTATTCATTAAATTCAAAGTTAGGTTGCAGCGAAAGGTCTTCACTTACTTCATACTGCCCTAAATGTGCATCTACATTGGCATCTATTACATTCAATAAATAAAAAGCTACGGTTACAATTATACTGTAGCTTTTATTTTGTTGTGCAGATTTTTGGGCATTTATCAATCGGTCAGTCGTGATTCCTTGAAATTCATCATCTGTATAACCCGCAAGCCGTCTTTTATACGCATTTCTGAAACGATCATAATCATCGTCCTGCTGTTTGTAAAAATAAACTCCTGCAGCCATTCCTGCATAAATAATAGGGATTTTCCAGTAGTGCTTGTTATAGGCTTGTCCCAATCCAGGAAGCACTGTGGAGTAAAATGCAGCTTTGGCAGGAGCCAACGGATTGTATTCTTCTTTTTGTAAAATGGAGTCGTTTACCACTATTACATTTACTTCTTTTTTTACAATTAAAGTATCAGAAGTTTGCGCAAACAGGGGTGTGGCGAAGATTAAAAAGAAAATATATAGAAAATTATTTTTCACTTTTAATTAGCTTCAAAATACGTTCAAAGTCTGCTTCGTTTTTAAAAGGAACCACCAACTGACCTTTGCCCGACTTGGCAACCTTAACATCCACGGTAGTTTCAAAAAGATCTGTCAATTCCTTTTTTGCTTTCTTAGCAAAAGGTGGCGCAGTTGCTTTCTGAGGAGCAGCTTTACCTGGGTTTTTGTAGTTACGCACCAAAGCCTCCGTATCGCGAACAGATAAGTTTTGACTTAAAATCTTTTCGTAAATATCTAATTGGTCGCTTAAATCTTCAATATTTATCAAAGCACGACCGTGGCCCATACTTATAAAGCCATCGCGCATTCCCGTTTGGATAATTGGGTCTAACTTCAACAAACGCAAGTAGTTGGCGATTGTTGAACGGTTCTTCCCTACTCTATCACTTAATTCTTCTTGGGTAACGTCTATTTCTTCAATTAAACGTTGGTATGAAAGTGCAATTTCAATAGGATCTAAATCTTGGCGTTGAATGTTTTCCACCAAAGCCATTTCCAACGATTCTTGATCGTTTGCAATACGAATGTATGCAGGAATGGTTTCTAAACCAATCAATTTTGAAGCACGAAAACGACGTTCACCACTTACTAATTGATATTTATTGAAATCTAATTTACGAACAGTTATTGGCTGAATTACACCAAGTTCTTTTATAGATGAAGCCAATTCACGAAGGGATTCTTCGTTAAAACTGGTTCGCGGCTGAAAAGGGTTTACTTCAATACTACCCAAATCTAGCTCCACAATACTGCCTACTACTTTGTCGGAATTTTTATCGGCAACAGATTTTATATCGTTAGACGGGTCTTTCAACAATGCTGAAAGTCCGCGGCCTAAGGCTTGTTTTTTGGTCGCTTTCGCCATTTATTCTTTTTCGTTTTTCTTTATTAATTCGTGTGCCAGACTTAAATAATTGTCAGCTCCTTTGCTTGATGCATCGTAACTAATGATGCTTTCGCCATAACTAGGCGCTTCACTTAAACGCACATTTCGTTGTATGATTGTTTCAAAAACCATTTCGTCAAAGTGCTTTTTAACTTCATCTACCACTTGGTTTGAAAGACGCAAACGCTGATCGAACATTGTAAGCAACAATCCTTCAATATCAAGGTTTTCGTTATGTATTTTCTGAACACTTTTTATAGTATTCAAGAGTTTTCCTAATCCTTCCAAAGCAAAATATTCACATTGAATAGGGATAATTACCGAATCTGCCGCTGTAAGCGCATTCAATGTAAGCAATCCCAATGATGGCGCGCAGTCTATAAGAATATAATCGTAATCTGCTTTTAGGTCCTCGATGGCTTTTTTTAGCATATATTCTCTGTTTTCTAAATCTACTAATTCAATTTCGATAGCAACCAAATCTATATGTGACGGTATTAAATCTAAATTGGGTGAATTTGTAGGAATAATGGCTTCTTTTGCGGTGGCGCTATGTTCAAGCAATTGATAAGTTCCTATTTCTACGCCTTCAACATCTATGCCTAAACCTGAAGTGGCGTTAGCCTGTGGATCTGCATCTATCAGCAAAATTTTTTTTTCCAAAACCCCCAAACAGGCGGCTAAATTTACTGAGGTTGTTGTCTTACCAACACCTCCTTTTTGGTTTGCAATTGCAATTATTTTACCCATTAATTTGCTTGAAATTTTGAGGTTTAAAAGTACGATTAATTATGTGGATAGAAAATGAATTTTGTTAACAGGAAGTCAACAGTTATCCCCTCCGTCAAAATAAACCTTTTCCACTTTTAGGCTGAAAAGATTTATTTTGCCACCTCCCCTTGAAAAAAGAGGAGGATTTTTTTTGAATTTTGTTGTGGGAATTTTATTTCTTTTGAGAACGTATCATCGCTTCCAGCATATCCCACATTTGTTGTGGTACTTCTTCTAGTAAATTCATTTGGCCTGCTCCTTTTAGCCATTCGCCACCGTCTATTACTACTACTTCGCCGTTTATATACGCTGAAAAATCTGAAACTAAATATGCTGCAAGGTTTGCTAATTCTTGGTGCTCACCAACACGTTTTACTGGAACTTTTTTCGCTGGATCAAACTTTTCTTTTAAATCGCCCGGAAGTAATCTGTCCCACGCCCCTTTTGTTGGGAAAGGTCCCGGAGCAATAGCGTTAAAACGAATTCCATATTTTGCCCACTCTACCGCCAAAGATCGCGTCATTGCTAATACTCCAGCTTTCGCTGTGGCGCTTGGCACAACGTATGCAGAACCAGTGAAAGCATAAGTTGTTACAATATTTAAAACAGTTTTATTAGTTTCTTTTTTAGCTATCCAGTATTTTCCGAAAGCTAGTGTGCAGTTTTTTGTTCCTTTTAAAACAATATCAATTACTGTATCGAAAGCATTTGCTGAAAGTCTTTCTGTTGGTGAAATAAAATTTCCTGCGGCGTTATTCAGCAGAACATCTACACTTCCAAATTCTTTTACTGAAGCTGCTACCATTGCTTCTACTTCATCATAATTACGCACATCACATTGTACTGGAAGGACTTTTCCGCCAGTTGCGGCTTCCAATTCAGTTTTTACAGTTTGAAGCTTTTCTATGTTTCGTGAAGTGATTACCACATTTGCGCCAAGTTCTAAGAAATAGGTTGTCATTGCCTTTCCTAGTCCGCTTCCGCCGCCAGTTACTACTATTGTTTTTCCTTTAAGCGCGTCGTCGCGAAGCATTTTTTTAGTATAGTCCATGAAATAATTTGTTTGTTTGTAAAGATAGTAAGTAAAATTTGTAAAGAATAATTAGTTAGCAGGATTTGTCCTTATTGTAATAATCGATTGGCTGAAAGTTAATAAAGCTATAAAAATTAGCTTTTAAAGGGTTAAAGAGTGTGAAATTATTTTAAAAATCTATGGACCAAACGTACCTTGTAACTATGGAAAAAATATTAGTAGCAGGTGCAAATGGCACTACTGGGAAAAAGATAATTTCAATTTTGAAGAATTCTAATAAGTATGAACCAATTGCAATGGTTCGGAACGAAGAACAAGTTTCATATTTCAAAAATGAAGGTGTAAAAACCATTCTTGCAGATCTTGAAAAAGATGTAAGTCAAACAACCAAAGGAATAGACCGTGTGATTTTCGCAGCAGGTTCAGGTGGAAAAAAGGTGAAAGAAGTAGATCAAGAAGGCGCTAAAAAAACTATAGATGCTTCAAAAAAAGATGGCATTAAAAAATTTGTAATGCTAAGTTCAATGGGAGCTGATAAACCAGAAGAAGCTTCAGATTTAAGAGACTATTTAAAAGCGAAACACAATGCGGACGAACATCTTAAACAATCGGGTATTGAATATACTATAGTTCGGCCAGGGACTTTAAATAATCAAGATGGAAAGGGTAAAATTCAATTAGAAACAAGCTTGAATAAAAGCGGTGAAATATCTAGAAGAGACGTAGCAGAAACACTAGTTGGTTCAGTGGAAGGTTCAGTGGGAAAAAACAAAACTTTTGAAATTATTGAAGGCGACACCTAATATTAAAGCTGCCTTGGAAAAGATTTAATTATTCCAACAAAAAAGAATAAAACGAAAAGCACTTAGATTATTTTAAGTGTTTTTTTTATTTAAAAAATCGAAACTAATTCACTTAGATTTCCAAAGTAATTTTTGCGCTGTGCCGTGATCGCCCAATTGATAAACACTTACCGAAGTAGCATTAAATGAAATTGGTTTAAAAACAGTTATCGCCAAACTATCCAGTAAAGTTGTTAGTGCTACACCCAAACTAATGTGTGGGTCAAAGTTTTCATAGCTGTATTTTTCTACAAATTCAGGAACATAGCTTACTGTGGATTCACTGATTGCAGTGCCATCTGGATTTTGAATGAAAGATTCAGCATTTCCGTTAAAAACTATAAAGGGTTTAACCAGCTCAATTGTTTTTTCGTGAAGTTTTATTAGTTGTTTACTTTTTTCAACAGCAATCATTGAGAAACTTTCTTCTTGGCCTTTGTAGTAAAAAAGACTTTCAGCGTACAATGAATCGTTTTTTATTGTTTCAAAATGTTCGTTAAGATGGTACGGTAAAGGGACATCGTTTACAAAGTTAAAGAAACATCGTTTACACTTT
>CAZFUX010000121.1:0-7224 GCA_964522085.1 uncultured Aequorivita sp. | reverse complement strand
ATAACCGTAGGTGCTTACCCTGAAAAGGGCTTATAACCGTAGGTACTTACCCCTTTATAACCGTAGGTACTTACCCCTGAGCCCACAGAGTTACTAACAGTATGCTTGACTAAGTATATACGTTAATACTATAATCGTATGAACATTATAACACATACGAGTATGGCGTGGAACAACACAACATTAACCAGTTAAAGGTGGTTAAACATCACGACTTGAATCAAGCAAGTTACAAGCTATCCTTAGACGAAAGGCGGTTGATATTATCAGGCTTAGGACTGGTAAACCCAATGGGTGACATACCTGAATATATCAAAATACACGCCAAAGATTTTGCTAAATTGTGGGATATGGATATTCAAAATGCTTATCACACAATGAAGAAAGCAAAGGCTAGTCTTTATGAGCGTAGCATTAGAATTAAATCAGATGGTAAAGTTCGTGATATTCGTTGGATTTATGAAACTGAATATGCTGATGGTGAGGGATATATTAAACTATTTTTTTCACCTCCAATTAAGCCATTTTTAAGTAAATTAAAATCACATTTCGTTAGCTATCATCTTACAGAGATCAAGAGCTTTAAATCTGGTCATGCAATAAGACTTTATGAATTGCTTATGCAGTTCAAAAAAAATGGGTGGTACAACGAAAGTGTTTTAAATCTAAAAGAAAAATTTGGTGTTCAGGACAATTACCCTGCTTGGTATGAATTTAGAAGATGTGTAATAGAACCAGCAGTAAAAGAAATTAATACTGCTACCAATTATACTGTGAAATATGAAACTCAAAAACGTGGTAGAAACATATCAAGAGTTAAATTTTTCTTTGCATTAAACCCACAGCCAGACATGTTTAAATAGATAAACCATGTAAGTATTTTTATATATTAAGGTCGTTGGTATCATTGACTTTTGCATACTTACACAGGTTATCTAACCTTTATTCATAAAAACATGAAAACATAAATTTATGATTTACTTTTTAGGCCTTGTTGTTCCAGGATCACCGCAAGGTGGAAAACCCCATGCTTTCATTTGCAGGCTAATGGCTTCAACAATCCCCTCTTGTAAACTCAACCCTTTCATTGCCGCTTGATGTTTGAAATTTAAAGCATCGTCTTTATACAGCTGTACTTGAAAATGTTTAGTAGCTGTTTTGTCTTTTTTTACGGTTATTTTCTTCTTGCGAATTTTTCCAAATGGGTCTTTTTTACTCATTGATTTTTCTCCATAGATTATTAACTTCTTGTGCTGATTTACCATTGTCAATTTCAACCACACCTTTTCCATCAGATGTTGCGTGTTGAAATGCCATGCGTTGACCTAGACTACCAATAACATTCTCAACACCGTATTCATGTAAAAATTCAGTTGCGGCGGCTTCCACTTTCGTATTGGCTGGAACTGCATTAATTATTGCGGCAAATGGTGTATTATTTTGTTCAATTAAGTCAACCGTATCTTGAATGGCCGACAAATCAAATGTACTGGGTCTTACTGGAATCAATACCATGTCAGCCACCTTAATTGCATTAGCAGCTGCCGTACTATTGTGAGGTGGTGTATCTATGATTATTAAATTCTCTGAACCGCTAGAGGACATTATATTGATTCTGTCAACTGTCTTGGCAAGCATGGGTGGGTGACATACGGTTAATTCAATATCTTCTGCATCACGGATCATGTGCCAATTGGTTGCGCTTGCTTGTGGATCTAAATCTATCAAGTGTACTGATAAACCATTCTTTGCCGCTACTGCGGCAAGGTTTGTGGCAACGGTTGTCTTACCCGCTCCACCCTTTTGACTGACTATTGCTATTATCATTTTATCCTCAATTCATAATTTCATGAAATCATTTTATCATGTTTTCATGAACAAATTCAAAAAATATAGGCGATTAGATAAATAGTAGTAATACTAACAACTCTAGGAGTTAAAACAATGGATAGTGATACTAAACCCACTAACAAATTTTCATTCTATGCTAGCAAAGCATGGACATTCATCAAGCATCATTTCAATAGATTGAGAAAATCAATTGCTGTTTACAATCTAATAAATTATTGCATATATTTATGGGATTGGTTGAAAGAACTGTTCTAGCATCTTGCAGTTCTGCAAACTCATTTTGATGTGACTCTGCTTTTGGGGATTGGTCTTTGACCTTTCCTCATTCTTTTGATACCAAATAATTTATTAACAAAGCCGTAGTAGGGGTTTTGTGCACATTCCCTGTTATTTTGAAACCTGTTTGTGAACAAGTGATGTCCCAAACCTAAGAAAATCAAGCATTGTAAGCATAAGCGGAATTATTAATAAACTTGTAAAAAGCATAAGTTTATATTTGTTTTGCTCGTATTCACTGTTTGTGCAAACTTCAAATAAAAATAGCCCTGCGCAACAATAAAAAGCAAATATACTAAACCAAAATTTAATTTTTTGACTTGTTGGAGTACTAAGCTTACTTATGGTAGTAATAATTTTGATTGAATTATATATAACAAAACTCCAAGAAAAGCATACTATTAACAACATAATTTATAACTCCTTACTTGAATAACTAAAAAAATTTATGTATTATATAGGTCCTACTAAATAATATGGAAGTACACGTAATGAAATACTTAATATTTATTATTATATCACTATCAATATCTCTAACACCCCAAGCTCAGATATTAAATGCCTTAACAGAAGAAAGTAAAATAATTGCTTTTTGGGAAAAAGGCGTTGCAAATAATTTCAAGTATACTGAATCTGCGAATGGCCGCACTTTCTTGGAAAACGAAAATGGTTTTATAGAAACATGGACAGAGAAACCTCAAAAAAATACTTCGATATCGGTATCTCATGTAAAATTCACAACAAATAGTGGCTATTCTATTTACGGAAGCCTTAAAAATGATCCCGCCATAGGGAAACAGACATATTATTTCGAATCGGAAGATGGGTTTGTTAGATTAGAGCGTTTTGAAAATGATGAAAAAAATGGAATTGAAGGATATAAGCCTTCAATAATCTCGACTAATTTAATAAATATCAAACAATCTAAAAGTTTAGATAAGCAATTAGAAGAAAAAATAACCGAAGAGAATCTCATGGACTTTATTAATAACCACACCTCTTATGCAAATAAAGACTCCCATAGATTTTTTGATTCTTTAAAGTCCTTAGATGGTAAAAAAAACGGTGAATTAAATACTAAAGCTGAATGTACGTGGCTGGGGGCGACTGTGGGAGCGAGTGCTGCAATGCTTGTTGCTTGTGGTCTCTGTGCCGAAACTGCAGGGATTGGCCCAACGTGCCCTTCTTGTTACGGAGAGTTAGTATTCTTAGGTATTTCAGTTGGATCTTTTATTGAAAACTGTTTTGGATCCCCTGATGCACCTCCTCCTCCTGGCGTAGGAAATGGTGGCGGTGGCGGTGGCGGTGGCGGCTGGGGTGGCGGTGGAGATGGCGGTGGCGGTTTCAGTGCTACTCCTGTATATGGAACTGCTACTGTTTGTGTTTCAGGAGGAGGTTGTACAACAACAACATATATTAAACATTGGATAATTACCTACGATCAACGTTAATAATCGACAGGGTAAAAGCTTTAAGTAAACAATGGGAGGGGGTGTTAGGGCTTTGCGCACATTCCCTTCTTGTTATGCTTTTGGGGATCGGTCTTTGACCTTTCCTCATTCGTTTGATAACAAATAATTAATTACCAAAGTCGTAGTATTAATTATCAATGCAATGATTAATAATACTTTAAATTGAAGCTGTAAAGTGTCATTTGCATCGATGTATTCTGAATATTTCAATGCGCAACAAATCAAGCTAGTGAATATTAAACTGGTCAGAAAACACCAAAACCAGAATTGCCTTTGGATCAGTTTATTTTCTGAATTGGCTAGTTCTTTAAACCTTGTGGCCATAAGCATTATTTTATACATTTAACTGCCAATATAAACCGCTGTGATCTGCATTCTTTCATGCCCTAACACCTTTGATAATTCAATCCTGTGTTTGTTATCAATTTCCCTTTCGCTGTGGTTCATGTCTTTTCTGGCCGTTCCTCCACGTACAGGACAATCATAGCCTGAAATGCGTTTAAATTGGTCTTGTGCGTACTGATGGCGCAAACCGTGCATACGGTTTAATTTTACTCTGCTTGTTTCATGCTCATAGGTTTTCAACTGCCCTATGTAGTTTTTATGCGCAGGGATCAAACAACCAGTATATGGTGAAACTTGTTTGACATATTCGAGTGCTTGCCTTTGTTCTGTTGTATTGATCGGTACGGTTCGTTCTTTGCCACCTTTGCACCAACTGGCTTTAAGTACAAGGGTATCACCTCGAACCGCATAACTGTGTTGAAATTTTATGGCTTCCTCTCGCCTTAAACCAAATTCACGTTGCAAAATCAATGATGCTTTTACATACTCATTAGTGACGTTATTTAACTTATCCTGGTCTAATTCTTTGCCTTTGGATAAATTCGTTACATACACCCTGTTTTCAATACCATAGAATGAATTTTCACGAGCCACAATATTCTGCTTGCCAATCTTTTCAGACAGCCAACGAACATGAGAAAGCTTGTTTTTCATCGTGCCACTTGTTAATCCATCGGCTTTCCATTTGTCAACTAATGCGTTGACGTGTTTGGTTTTAAAATTATTAATACTTGGTAATTTATAACCAACTACTTTTAGCTCTTTAAACATTGATTGAAGGCTTTTTTCACGTTTTGAACGTGTGCCAAAAGAACCATCTTTATTGTGTTTTGCTATGTTGATTAAATCGTTTCTAACTGTCATTTTTTTCTCTGTAAGATTAGCTTTTAACCGCGGAATTTTGGTAAGTTTTAAGGATAAATTAAATAAACCGTAGTCTATTAAATCCAGTATAAATACTGGTGAATCCAAGTTTTGCGTGATGCTAATATGGGTGTTATTCCCAGCAATATAATTGACCTATTGGCTGTTTTATATTGCGATTTACTTTCGTTATGATTAACTATTTTACTCCTAGTTTTGTTGTTTTAAATTTTAATTATTTATCGTTTTATTTACCCACATTCAAAATCTTAATAAAGATTTTAGGCGTTGGTTGCCTTCAAAATTGTCCTTAGATTTTAAAAATCAATTGCTTTAAAAGGACTGCTTTCAACTCGGATTTTGATGCTCCGGAACATATAGAAACTCCAAAATATCGTTTCTTCAGTAGGAATTCAAGGAATTAGGGCATAATTCTTGAATAATCCATGCTAATCTCGCTTATGCTCGATATGTGGCGACTTGGCACAAGTCGTCATTACCCTATGGTAATGACGACTTGAATCGAATTTGTAGGAATTTCACCTATATTTTGTAGGTTATTCCATACAAATGAATATTGATAGAGCATACCATCACCACAATTTTTCAAATTGTTAAACTTGTCCATTGACAATAATTTGTTAAAGACTTAGTATCACCCTTCCATTCCACTAAAAATCAAGGAAGGCCTTTATGCTATTCAAATTATTTTCCTTATTGCTTCTTCAAGTTTTCTTAAGTCTCAATGCGCAAGCATATACGTGTCCAGATAATACAGATGCAATAAGAGCAACGACTATTGGTACAATACATTTAAACGAAGTAAGTCTTGATGGCACTGTCTTTACAGATCAGCAGGATGTTGAGTTTTGGATTGCAAAATGTGTTACCCAGTTCTTTGATAAATATGTTTTAATTGCCACAGTAACTCCTGCTGTAGCGGGTTTATCAAGAAACTCTTTATATTCTATAAATAGGAATACAGGATAATACACAATCTGAAAGTCTCTTTAACGCTAGTGAAAACCTATTTATTACTAACGATGAGCCGCAAGTTTTCGCTACAAATGTAGATCTTGGTAACGGCGCCATCAGCACATTTCCTGACAACTTAAATTTAACCGAACCTTTCACCTTTATTTTTACATGTCATTCAAGCTTGGTTGGTACCCTCCCCTGCGCTTCAATCAACCCCACTGTAATTTTTGAAGTTGACTTTAGTAATGTTATTTTCAGCCATGGGTTTGAATCAAATTAATTAGGAACAATTCCTACAAGAAAAATCAAGAGCATGTCGGCAGGGTGCGAAAATAGAATTTAGCTGACTGGTAGATTTTATCCGCAGTTAAACTTTTGGTGGTTCTCGTAGATGGCCACATCCTTTCTAGCCGTACATCCATGTACAATCGTGTAATTGAAATTGTGTTGTCGTAAATCCATTTACTCCAATCCGATGGGGTCGGACGGATTCTAAAAGTTGGCAGTTTATAGAAACTTGCAGAACTGCAAGTTTTGCCTGTATACAAAATTGCCTGCACGTTTGTACAGGTGTTTACTCTTCTTCGATAACAGCCTTTTTTTCTTGTTTTGTATGATAAAAATATAAATACAAAAGTCCAATCGGAGCAATTACTATTGCGAAAATAAAACAAAGAAACACAGTGATTAATTTCATGATAAAGAAAAATCGCATGTTAACAAAAAATGAATTTTCACCCACTATAAAATTGGCAACACTTTCATAAACAAACCTTGAGTAAGGATATAAAAATAAGGTCGGTATGAAAAAAGCATAAAAAGATATTTGCTTATTCTTCATTGTAAAAAAATAAAGGACGAATATAGCTAACCCGAATAAAAAATTGCGGAAGTAATACTCTTTGGTAAGCCCTCCAAATGATTTGGAGGTAATTGATTTAATGGTCTGTTTGCTAGATTCTTTCATTTCTTCCTCGAAAGCTAAAATAAGGCGTTTTAAGTGGGCTTAAAAAGAAAAGGCATACTTTCGTATGCCTAATCTATTTCTTTTACAGGCATCGCCACTTCTGGCTGTCCTGTAGACACATTGTACCCGAAGACTAACCCAGATAAAAATCTATTTCTTTTTTTAAATACTTTAGGTGAATGCGAAGCAGAGGACGAAGTCCTACAGACGATTATCGCGATAGCGATTCCTTTATGTTTTTCTGGAGCGATAGCGGAAGCTAAATAAATGAGCAAAGCGAATCCAACGTTTTACCTCTCGATTTTAGATTTTTTGCAAAGTTATCCACATATCCACAGGGCTTATTACTATTAGTTCTTATTTAATCTTGTTTTTAAGGTGGACATTTGTATTATATATCAATGCCTTACAGGGTGATAACCGTAGGTGCTTACCCTGAAAAGGGCTTATAACCGTAGGTACTTACCCCTT
>CAZFUX010000120.1:0-7301 GCA_964522085.1 uncultured Aequorivita sp. | reverse complement strand
ATCAAACTAGAAAAACGAAACAAATCTAGAAAGACTATTGCAACGGTCTTATAATATGAATAATTAGAAATAGCGATTTAGCTAAACCAGCTTAAATAAGATATATTTATCTTAAAACTGACATATGTCAGTTTCAGATCTATTTAGTTAAAATATTTTTACATCAATTTTAGCATCCTGAAATGATTACCAAATCGAAACCCTACATTTTAACGATTGCAATTTTGATTAGCCTTTTTAGTGTTTACAATTATATTATTTATAGCACAGGTGGTTACGTAGCAGTTGAAAAATTATCGCCAAAAGCGGTGAAAGGTCAGCAATTATTCCAAAGTAACCGTTGCTGGTCTTGCCATCAATTGTATGGTTTGGGCGGATACTTGGGACCAGATCTTACAAATGTTTATTCTGATGAAAATAAGGGACCGCTTTATGTAAAAGCATTTTTAAACAGTGGCGTAAGGAGTATGCCACAATTTCATTTTTCCGAAGTGGAAAAAGATGCTTTGGTGGAATACCTTAAGCAGGTTGATGAAACAGGAATCTATCCAAATTATGACGCTGAAATTGAAGCAACAGGTTGGGTAAAATTAAAGTATCGAAATGAAAAGTAAAGCCCCAATTTACTTTCTTCTTTTCGCACTATTAGCGCTTTTTTTAGGAATGTTCTTTGGAATGACGGCTTCTTTTCAATATTTAATGCCTGAATTTATAAAAGAACAAATCCCATTCTCAAAACTGCGACCTTTTCACGTTACTTCAGTTATTTCGTGGATTGTACTTTCGGCAACAGGAAGTATCTATTTTTTCCTGACTTATATTGAAAAATTCAAGCTTTTTTCACCTTTATTAGTGAAAATACATTTCATAATTTTCTTGCTAACTGGTATCGCAATCTACATTTCGTTTGCGTTCGATTATACAGAAGGCAGAGAATATTTCGCTTTTGCTCCAATTTTAATGATTCCCATTTTGTTGGGATGGGTACTTTTTGGAATAAATTACTTTAAAACACTTTACAAAAACGTAAAAGGTTGGCCCGTTTATTACTGGATGTGGGGCACGGGAATCGTATTTATGTGTTACCACCTAATGGAAGCACATTTTTGGCTACTCGATTTTTTTAGGTTGAATTTCATCAAAGATTTCGCAGTGCAATGGAAATCAACCGGTTCATTTACCGGCTCATGGAATATGCTGGTTTATGGTATTTCAATCTATTTAATGTCCAAAATAAAGAAAGATAGTAATGTGGCTACAAATAAAGTTGCGTTTTTCTTTTACTTTTTGGGGCTTACAAATTTAATGTTTGGCTGGGCGCATCACATATATTTATTGCCTACACAACCTTGGATTCGCTACGTTGCCTACGGAATAAGTATGACGGAATGGATTGTTTTAGCTTCGATTATTTACAACTGGAAAAGCTCCGTTTTAAATGTCGAAAAAGATAATAACCCCATGGCTTACAGATTTTTATTAGCCACAGATTTTTGGATTTTTATAAATATAATTCTCGCGTTATTGTTTTCAATACCAGCCATCAATTTCTTTACGCACGGCACGCATATTACGGTGGCGCATTCTATGGGTACTACGATTGGGATAAACACAACGATATTATTTTCCGCTTTATTTTATATCGTGCATCAACTGTATCCAGATTTTAAAACCGATACAAAATGGGTGAAACGAGGCTTTGTTTCATTAAATATTTCATTGTTGATATTTTTTGTTTCTCTCATAATTGCGGGTACTAAGCGCAGTTACTGGATGTACGTTTCAAAAGCAGGATCGTTTTCTGAAATGCAGGATTCCCTTATTCCATATTACATTTCGTTTTTCATTTTTGGAATTGCCATTTTCATTTCACTTTTAATTGTGGTTATACCGATTTTAAAGCATTTATTTAAAAAATTAAATCATAAATACGATGGATTTACATCAAAAGATTACTGAACTGAAAAAGCAAAAAAACGCCGTTATTCTCGCGCATTATTATCAAGTGCCCGAAATACAGGAAGTGGCGGATTATGTAGGAGACAGTTTAGGACTTTCTAAAAAAGCGGCTGAAACCGATGCCGAAATTATAGTTTTTGCAGGAGTACATTTTATGGCTGAAACCGCCAAAATACTGAATCCAAATAAAAAAGTTTTGTTGCCCGATTTAATGGCGGGTTGCTCGTTGGCAGATTCTTGTCCGCCAGATGCATTTAAAAAATTAGTCGATGCACATCCAGACCACGTTGTCATTACTTATGTGAACTGTTCGGCGGAAGTAAAGGCTTTAAGCGATATTATTTGCACCTCTTCCAATGCCGAAAAAATAGTGAATTCAGTTTCGAAAGATGTCCCAATTATTTTCGCGCCAGATAAAAATTTGGGAAAATACATTCAGAAGAAAACTGGAAGAAAAATGGTGCTTTGGGATGGCGCATGTATTGTGCATGAAGCATTTTCAATGGATAAACTTTTGAAACTTTATAAAGAAAACCCCGGATCAAAAATCATTGCACATCCCGAAAGTGAAAGCCATATTTTGGAAACCGCGACTTATGTGGGTTCTACGGCAGGTATGGTTGATTATGTGAAGAAAAATCCTTCGGAAAAATTTATAGTTGCTACGGAAGCTGGAATTCTTCATAAAATGCAACAGGAAGTTCCGAAAGCTGTATTGATTCCCGCCCCTGCGGAAGAGGATAATACCTGTGCTTGCAGCGAGTGTGCCTTTATGAAAATGAACACTTTGCAAAAACTATACGATTGTTTGCTGAATGAAAATCCGCAAATAGAAGTTGCAGAAGAAATACGAAAAAAAGCGATTCTACCCATTGAGCGAATGCTTGAATTATCGAAATTATAATGGACACCAATTTCTTAATTATCGGTTCGGGAGCTGCGGGTTTAACACTCGGGGTGAAACTTGCTGTAGAATTTCCAAATAAAAAAATTACAATTGTTACCAAAGCTCACCAATCGGAATCGAACACCAAATATGCCCAAGGCGGAGTGGCGGCGGTTTTCGATTTAAAGGAAGATTCCTTTCAAAAACACATTGAAGACACCTTAATTGCCGGCGACGGACTTTGTGATAAAGCTGTTGTGGAAATGGTAATAAAAGAAGGACCAAAAAAACTGAGAGAATTAATGGAATGGGGAGTCCACTTTGACACCGACACCGATGGCGAACTCTCTTTGGGAAAGGAAGGTGGTCATTCTGAATTTAGGGTAATTCATCATAAAGACACCACGGGCAACGAGATTGAACGCGTCCTTTTGGAACGTACGAATCAATTGCAAAATATAACGATGCTGCCGCATCATTTCGCTTTAGATTTAATTACCGATCATCATTTCCCAGAAATGAAAACCGAAGAAACTTCTTGTTACGGTTCTTATGTTTTAGATCAGATTTCTGGAAGTATTTTTGCTATAAAAGCAGATTGTACAACCTTGGCTTCGGGTGGAATGGGTCAAGTTTATGGACACACAACCAATCCTGCAGTTGCAACGGGAGACGGTATTGCGATTGCGTATCGGGCAAAAGCTCAAATTGAAAATATGGAGTTTATTCAGTTTCATCCCACGGCATTTTACGATGGAAAAAACCAGTCTTCCTTTTTAATTTCTGAGGCAGTGCGTGGTTTTGGAGCGTTTCTTCGGAATAAAAAAGGTGAACGTTTTATGCTTAATTATGACGATCGTGGCGAATTGGCGTCGCGAGATATCGTTTCGCGAGGCATAGATTCGGAAATGAAAAAATCTGGCGAAGATTGCGTTTACCTTGATTGTACACACTTAGATATTGATGAATTAAAACTACATTTTCCAAATATATACGAAACCTGTTTTCAAAAAAATATAGATTTGGAAAAAGATTGGATTCCGGTAGTTCCGGCGTCACATTATTTATGCGGTGGGGTGACTGTGGATTGTAACGGTAAAACATCACTAAAAAATCTTTTTGCTTGTGGTGAGTGTTCTTATACGGGGTTGCATGGTGCCAACCGTCTTGCTTCAAATTCAATATTAGAGGCTTTGGTTTATGCAGATTGTATTTTTAAATACATAAGTAAGAATCTTCCACTGCCAACGACTATGTCAATTTCGGAATGGAATGATAGCTGCACGATTATGTTAAGCAGATCTGAAATTCTTCAACAGAAAACGAAGGAATTACAAGTTTTAATGCGAAAATTTGCAGGTGTGGTTCGAAATAATAAAAATTTAAAGGAAGCTTCTGTTCGGCTTGAAAAATTATATACTGAAACAGAAACCCTATATATTAAACACAAATTAAATACAACGCTTTGCCAGCTTCGGAATATGATAAATGTGGCGCATTTGATAATTCAGCAATCACGAATAAGAAATGAAAACCGAGGCGGATATTATAACGAAGATTATATTAAATAAAATTTAGACAGAATACTATGAAGAAGATGATAGAAAATTCAATTAAAAGAGCAATGGATTATTCCAAATACAACTTGTTTTTTAAACAATTGGTAGCAGAGGGGAGCACTACAGGCGAACCAACGTCAGAGAAAATTAATTACACTAAATTGAATTTTAGCCGTACGAAAAGATTGGATAAAACCGCTCAAATTCCCGAAGAAAATATAGCAGATTTCAAAAATATTTCAGGAAAACAAACGTGGCTTATAATCAATGAACCTTGGTGTGGCGATGCAGCGCAAACGCTTCCTTTTTTGAATAAGATTACACAACTTTCAGAAAACATCGATTTAAAAATTGTGCTGCGCGATGAAAACCCAGAATTGATGAGTCAGTTTTTAACCAATGGCTCGCAATCAATCCCGATAGTTATTATGCTAGACGAAGATTTAAACGTAATAAACACCTTTGGTCCGCGTTCTAAAGCAGCGACAAAATTAGTAACCGATTATAAAACACAACATGGGAAAATTGACGACGCCTTTAAAGAAATATTACAGGTTTGGTATAATAAAGACAAAGGTGTTTCTATTGTAAATGATATTTTAGACTCGATAGAAGTAAAAGCATAGCCTTATTTTTCAATAAGCGAATCATAACCCACGGCTTATTTTTAGTCGTGCTTTTTTTATGATTTCTTTTCAGTCTCTTAAATGTCTGACTAAAATCATATTAAATAACCATACAATTCTCAATCTTTGCGCAAATATTTAAATTATGCAAATCGTTTCCGCCCAAGAGGCCGTATCTATAGTAAAATCAAATAACCGCATGTTTTTTCAAGGTGCCGCAATGACACCTAACTTATTGATAGACAAATTGTGTGAAAGATACCTTGAATTGGAAAATGTTGAAATAATACAAATCCATACCCACGGCGAAGCAAAATACACCCAAGCTCCATACACCGATGCTTTTCATCTTGTAAGTTGTTTTGTAGGCGATAACGTTCGTAAAGGTGTAAATACGATTCATGGAGATTATATTCCAGTTTTTTTAAGTGAAATACATTGGTTATTCAGAAGAAATATTCTTCCGTTGGATGTGGCTTTCATTCAAGTTTCTACTCCAGATAAACATGGTTATTGTTCATTGGGTGTTTCAGTTGATGTAACCTTGCCTGCCATTCAAACGGCAAAACATGTTGTTGCACTTATTAATCCAAATGTTCCTAGAACACATGGCGATGGTATCATACATATAAAAAATATAGACTTTGCTGTTGAAATTGATGAACCTATTCACGCATCGATTTTAGGAACTCCCACAGATATAGAAGCCACTATTGGTAAGCACGTTGCTGGATTGGTAGAAGATGGCGCTACATTGCAAATGGGTATTGGTAATATTCCGAATGCTGTGCTACATAATTTAGGTAACCATAAAAGATTGGGAATTCACACTGAAATGTTCAGTGATGGAATACTTCCTTTGGTAGAAAAAGGAATTATCACAGGGGAAGACAAAGAAATTAAAACTGGTAAAATTGTTACTTGTTTTGCTATGGGAACTAAGAAGTTATATGATTTTATTGATGATAATCCAATTGTTCATTTTAAGGAAGCAGCTTATACAAATGATACAGCCATCATTAGACGCAATCCCAAAGTAACTGCAATAAATAGTGCAATTGAGATTGATTTAACTGGTCAGGTTTGCGCAGATAGTATTGGAATGTTTCAATATTCAGGAGTAGGTGGACAGATGGATTTTATTCGTGGCGCTTCACTCTCAGAAGGAGGGAAGCCTATTATTGCTATGCCTTCTATTACCAATAAAGGTCTTTCTAAAATCACTCCATTTTTAAAAGAAGGAGCCAGTGTTACTACCACGAGAGCACACGTTCATTATGTGGTTACTGAATATGGCGTTGTTAATCTTTTTGGAAAAGGTTTAGAGCAACGTGCCAAAGCACTTATTTCTATTGCTCATCCAGATCATCGGGAAGCATTGGAGAGGGCAGCGAAAGAGCGGTTTCATTAATTGTTTCTTAATAGAAATTTTTGTTGCCAAATTTAGAACTTACCTCCTCAGACTTTAAGGGTTTTTATACTTTTTATTGTAGGTTTTTTTTAAATTTGAGCAAACAAAAAAAATATGTTCTCAAAATCTTGCGAATACGGAATAAGATCGGTCCTCTTCATTGCGGAGCAATCCCAATTAGATAAGCGACCTAATATTGTAGAAATTGCAAAAGCTGTTGATTCCCCTGAACCATTTACCGCTAAAATATGTCAAAAACTCGCACGCTCGGGAGTAATACTTTCTAAGAAAGGTCCCAATGGCGGTTTTTATTTAGAAAAGGAATCCGAACTTACGCTTGCAGAAATAGTTTCTTGTATTGATGGAGATTCTATTTTTATAGGCTGTAGTTTAGGGTTGCCTCAATGTTCTGCTAAACATCCTTGTCCGGTTCACGATCAGTTTAATGACGTTAGAGAGGGCTTGAAAAAGATGTGTGAAAATACCACCGTGATGCAACTTTCTGAAAAACTTCGGAATGGAGAAACATTTTTGAAAATATAGTCTTCTTAAAAATAACTCTAAAAGCACGATAGTAATATTTCATTTCTGATAAAATAAAAAAGAACTATGTTTTCAAAAGCATGCCAGTATGGAATAAAAGCAACTGTTTATATTTCTTCGCAGTCCGCTCTAGGCAATCGTGTTAGTTTGAAAGATATAGAATTTAATATCAATTCGCCAGAAGCTTTTACGGCAAAAATCTTGCATCAAATGGCCAAGAACGATATTCTAGATTCATTGAAAGGGCCCACCGGTGGTTTTGTAATTGATTAGTTTCACTACGTCTTAAGTTTACATTTCATAAATTCAATTAATAA
>CAZFUX010000119.1:0-7377 GCA_964522085.1 uncultured Aequorivita sp. | reverse complement strand
TTTAGGTAGTGAAATCTTGGATTCCCGAAAACCTAAATGGAGTGAGTATATATACATTAAATAGCCATTTCCATCCTCTCCCGGACCTTCATTTACATCCGTTTCAGTCATATTGAGGCCGGTATCGGCAGGAACGCCTGCCATTTGCGGATTTGTACTGGAACACCTAATAGATGAACCTAAAGTAGTACAGCTACCTTCAGGGCCGTATATGGCAAAATCATAATCATCTTCACCATTGTCTGGTATCAAATCGAAAGTAAAAGTACCAGATCCAATAATTATAAATTTGAACCAAATGGTATTCTGATCAAAAGTATAGCAAAGGGGTACTTCATTTCCAGGTAATGAAAATTCATCAAAACCAATTCCACTAGGATCAATACCCAAACTTGAGTTACCACAAATAGTAATTGCATATATACAATCGTTAGGATTTTGGGCAATTATAGTAAAAGTAAACCCTAAAAAAAATATGAGTAATTTGAATTTCATGCAGCGTTAATTTTCGTAAAAAAAATTATTTTTTACATACAGGAATTAATTCGCCTTTAGGCAATCTGTATTTTTCAACTTCTTCTGAAGGAAGCATATTTGTATAATCTACAGCTTCAACAGTAAATCCAATACTTGCTAATTTTGTAAAATAATCTATACCATACACACGAACGTGATCGTATTGCCCAAATATTTTAGCGCGTTCTTTTGGGTCTGTGATGCTATTGTCTTCAAAAGTTTTCTCTAAAGTTGCTTTATATGGAACTTGAAGAATTGCAGTTCCATTTGGTGCTAAAACTCTATATATTTCCTGCATTGCTTTAGTATCGTCAGGGATGTGTTCCAAAACGTGGTTGCAGATTATAAAATCAAATTCATTGTCCTGAAAAGGTAGATTGCAAATGTCTGCTTTTACATCTGCAATGGGCGAATTTAGATCGGTTGTGGTATAATTCAGATTTTTCATTTTTCTGAATTTTTTATAAAACGCCTGCTCTGGGGCAAAGTGAAGTACTTTTATATTTTCAGTAAAAAAACCTGTTTCATTTTGAAGATACAACCAAAACAACCTGTGACGCTCTAAAGAAAGCGTTCCGGGTGAAAGTACATTTTCGCGAACAACCTCATAACCATAAGGAAGAAATTTTCGGTATGATTTGCCATCTATGGGGTCTGTATATTTGTTTCCTTTCAGAAAAAAAGCAAGTATGGGTCTGCCAATAATACTCAATCGAATGAGCAACGGACGCGGAATTGTATTTAGGATTTTTTTGAACAATGTTTATATGTTGTTACAAAACGAACTCCTTTTCCCTAAACTCTTTTTCTTCGTCACTAACAATCCCTAAAGCTTCATAAACATAAGCGAAAGTGGAAAGTAATTCAGGTTTTCCGTTTACTAAAGCAATGTCGTGCTCAAAGTGAGCGCTTGGTTGGCCGTCTTGGGTTACTATTGTCCAGCCGTCTTTTAGTTGTTTCACTTTATGGGTTCCCATATTAATCATAGGTTCTAACGCAATGGTCATTCCTTCAATAAATTTTTTACCTCTGCCACGACGCCCGTAATTTGGCATTTCTGGATCTTCGTGCATTTTGCGACCAAGACCGTGGCCTACAAGTTCGCGAACTATACCATAACCTTGTGTTTCGCAATACTGCTGAATTGCAAACCCAACATCGCCCACACGGTTTCCAGCTTTAAATTCGCGAATGCCGATGTACAATGACTCTTTCGTTATTTTTAAAAGCTTTTTGGTTTCTTCAGCAACTTCGCCAACTTCAAAAGTATAAGCGTGATCGCCGTAAAATCCATTTTTTATGGCACCACAGTCTATGGCAACAATATCGCCTTCTTTTAGTGGAATATCAGTCGGCAAACCGTGGACGACAGCTTCGTTTACACTGGTAAGCAATGTGGAAGGGCAATCATACAACCCCAAAAAACCAGGGATTGCATCTTGACTGCGAATGTAATCTTCCGCCATTTTATTTAGTTTATTGGTTGTCATGCCTGGCTTTACTTCCTTGGCAAGCATTCCCAATGTACGTGAAACCACTAAAGCACTTTCGCGCATTAATTCAATTTCTTCTCTTGTTTTTGCTATTATCATACTATTATTTCAAAAAGGAAAACCATCCTTTCTTTTTATATTTATTGGAAACTGGGTGTTCACCACTCACTAATTCTTGATAAATTTCGCCCCAGCTTTTTAGTCCGCCAATGTTACGGTCGTCTATAAAAATATCTGCATTTATTTTTCGACTGTGAGAAGTGTCAAATTCTTCTTCAGGGAAACTACTGTTTACAGCGTAAAATACAATGCCGTTTTCTTCACAGAATTTTACGGCTTCATCTAGAGTAACACCTTTTCTGTAGGTCCAAAGTATAAGTCTGTGACCTTTATCTTGAAGTTGTTTAAGGGTTTCAAAGGCGAAAATAATGGGTCTACCAATGCTTGGATAGTTATCTTCCACAATGGTTCCGTCAAAATCTACTGCAATTGTTATAGTTTGTCCGATCATTTTATTTTTTCAGACTGCAAAATTACGAAGAATTATAGCGATGCTAAAGTTTTATTCAGCGTAAGCGTGTTTGTATTCTTTTCCACTTAAAATGGCGAGCATATCTTCTTCAAGGCTTTCGATTGGGTATTCTACGATTCGGCCTAACTCTTTATTCTTTTTGTAAAAAATAATTGTTGGAACATTGGTAATATTCTTCCCTTTTTCAAAACCTTGCGGCGTTGTTTTTTCATCCGAAACCGTTATCAAAGTAATTTTGGATTCGTCATAGCTTGCAGCATCAATAATTTTATAAAAATGGGGCGTTTCGCGTTGGCTATCCTCACACCAAGTTCCCATAAAAACGGTGATAGTTACATCTTTTAGCAGTGGTTTTAATTTTTCCAACGTTTCCGAATCTACCGTGTAATTTTCATAACCGGGATTATACCAGCCTTTAAAAGTATCCATTTGAAAACCTTTTCGGTTGGCTTCCCCCAATAGGATTACAGAACCTTCGTAAGGAACGGTGTCGTTTATTTTTTCTTTTGAATTTTCTGAAACCATTTCTTTAGAAGCTTTCTTCTCAACTTTATTTTTTTCTTTTGAAGCATTACAGGCTATTAAAAGCGTTGCTGAAAGTATGATGAATATTTTTTTCATATAAATTTAAATTAAGGAATGTTGCGTCATTATCTCAGGTTTTTCAACGCCCAGTATGTCAAGAATCGTAGGCGCAATATCGCCCAAAATTCCATTTTTAACGGCTTTGATTTTATCATCTACAATAATGATGGGTACTGGATTGGTTGTGTGTGCTGTATTTGGTGAACCGTCTGGGTTCCGCATTGTTTCACTATTACCGTGGTCTGCAATGATGATTGTAGTATAATGACTTTTCAACGCCTGTTCTACAATTGCTTTTGCACAATTATCTACGGTTTCGCAGGCTTTTACGGCTGCTTCAAAAACACCTGTATGGCCTACCATATCTGCGTTTGCAAAATTTAAACAAATAAAATCGGCAGTTTCATTTTCAATCTCTGGTAAAATTTTATCCCGAAGTTCGTATGCGCTCATTTCGGGCTTTAAATCGTAGGTTGCAACCTTTGGCGATGGACAAAGGATTCTATTTTCACCTTCAAAAGGGACTTCCCTCCCACCAGAAAAAAAGAAGGTAACGTGCGGGTATTTCTCAGTTTCCGCAATGCGAATTTGTTTTTTACCATTCCTTTCTAATACTTCACCTAAAGTATCGTGCAGGTTTTCTTTATTGTAAACAACATGCATATTTGAATAAGAATCATCATAATTGGTCAACGTTACGAAATACAACGGAAGCGTTTTCATACCAAAGGTTTCGTGATCTTTTTGTGTTAAAACTTCGGTAAGTTGGCGTCCACGGTCAGTTCTAAAATTGAAGAAAACCACAACATCCTCTTCTTCAATAGTTGCCACTGGTTTCCCTTCAGAAGTTGTCATCACGATTGGTTCGATAAATTCGTCAGTAATTCCTTCAGCATAATCTTCTTCAATACTTTTTACGGCATTGTGCGATGGTTTTCCTTTTCCGAAGACTAATAAATCATACGTTTTTTTCACGCGCTCCCAACGTTTATCACGATCCATAGCGTAATAGCGACCTATAACTGAAGCTAATTTGCCACCTGTTTTTGCCATATGATTTTGCAAATCTGCAATAAAAGTTTTGCCAGAATGTGGATCTACATCGCGACCGTCTGTAAATGCATGTACATACATATCTTTCACGCCAGCGTTTTGTGCTGCAGAGAGTAAACCTTTAAGATGTTCAATATGTGAATGCACGCCACCATTGGAAAGAAGACCTAAAAAATGTATTTTTTTATTGTGAAAAATTGCGTGATTAAATGCTTTTTGAAGCTCTGGTTCGTTGCTTAACGTTCCATTTTCCACAGCCATATTTATTTTAGCGAGGTCTTGATATACAATTCTTCCTGCTCCCAAATTCATATGACCCACTTCACTATTGCCCATTTGCCCTTCCGGTAAACCAACATTTATTCCATCCGTACGCAATTGGGCGTGTGGATATTTTTTAAATAGTGAATCTATAAATGGCGTGTTGGCTTGTGCAATTGCGGAAACTGCGGGATCTTGCGATACTCCCCAACCATCGAGGATCATTAAAAGAACTTTTTTATTCATAAGAAGAATTCATACTTAGAAGTTCAACCCTTCGACTTTAGTTTATCCTGAGCTTGTCGAAGGGCTCAGGGTGTCAATTATAAAAGTTCAAAGTTAAGAAACATTGGATGAACCTTAAATTTTAAATCTTAAATTTTGAATCTTGAATCTACGGAAGTAATTTGGGGTTAATATTTAGAATATTCTCTTTTACATATTTCTGAACAAAGGCTTCTGAAAAATATGAACTTCCCATTAGTTTTTCTTCTGAGAGCATTTTCTTCATATCAATTTTTTCTTTGTATTCTTTCAGCATTGGTATGGAAACTGGCGCGTAGCTAAAATGCCAAGGCTCATATTTAAAGCCTTTGCGGTTGCCGTTATCTGTGTATACTTCATAAAAACCAAAGCTTTCAGCATTTTCATTTAACCACATTTTCAATTTGCAATAGGAGCCATTTCCATGGAAATTTTCGGGCATTAACACATTTGAAGGTCTTGGAGCATTGGCGTCTATAATATCAATATCGGTTCCCCAATGGTGGCGCGATGTACCAGGAATGGTGGAATACTCAATGATTTTTTCAATCGCTTTTTCTGGTGAAAGTCCTTGATTTGTAAAACGCTTGTATTTACCTTCAAAAATTTCTTTTTGCCTTTGAAAGCTTCGGTAAGCGGAAACTACTTCAATATTTATATTTTCTTTTGCCGCTGCTATTTTCATTTTTAGGAAGACCTCTTTAGCCGTTTTGTGCATTTTAGAAGTATAGCTATCGCCTACAATATCTGAATTTCCCTTTCCTATTAATTGGTTTCGGGTAAATGCTTCTGAAAAAGGATTAAAAGAAAAATGCGGAAAAACAGCTAAACTTATTCCTGCAAGGCTTGAAATTTTTATAAAATCGTTTCGTTTCATTTAAAGGGAAAATTCTAAGTTTTTTTGAGTTTACTAAATTCGTTAAAAATAATTTAGCAGTCGCTCACAGCTTCCTTTTTTAATTCAATTTTAGGAATTTAAAACGTATTTTTTCCGAAGAAAAGCAAAATATTTCATACTTTTACAAACCTTATAAAATTTGAAATATTATGACTTACACAAAAATATCCCCAATATTATTATTTTTTGCTTTGGCTATTACTAATGTAACTGCCCAAAACGTAATGATCTCAAACAATAATTCGCCCAACGAACCATCTATAATAATGAATCCGCTAAACACAGATATCCTTGTGGCGGGCGCAAACCTGAATAACGTTTATAACAGTAACGACGGTGGACTTACGTGGAGCGAACAAACAATGATCTCCACTTATGGTGTTTGGGGTGACCCAGCTTTTGATGTAGATACGGAGGGTAATTTCTATTATTTTCATCTTTCAAATCCGTCTAGCGGCAACTGGATTGACCGTATAGTTTGTCAAAAATCTACAGACAACGGTAATAATTGGAGCAGCGGAACATTTACAGGTTTAAACGGAACAAAAGTACAAGACAAGCAATGGAGCATCGTTGATAGAACGAATGACAATATTTATTTAACATGGACACAGTTTGACGATTATGGAAGTAGTAACCCCAATGATAAGTCAATCATTCTATTTTCAAAATCTACAGATGGTGCTCAAACGTGGTCATCTCCTAAAAAAATAAACAGTGTAGATGGAAATTGTATTGATGAACATGATACTGTAGAAGGAGCGGTTCCAGCTGTTGGTCCAAACGGCGAAATTTATGTAGCGTGGGCGGGACCCGATGGACTTGTTTTTAATAAATCTTTAGACCAAGGCGAAACTTGGCTGCCTAATGAAATTGCAATAGACCCAATGCCAACAGGTTGGGATTACAGCATTCCGGGCATAAGCCGTGCCAACGGATTGCCAATTACCAAATGCGACTTAAGTGGCGGTCCAAACCATGGAACTATTTATGTAAACTGGAGCGACCAACGAAACGGCGCAAACGATACCGATGTTTTTATGAGCAAATCTACCGACGGCGGCGATACTTGGAGCGCGCCAATACGGGTGAATGATGATCCCGCTGGAAAACAACAGTTTTTCACTTGGATGGATATTGACCAAACAAACGGAAATCTATTTTTTGTTTTTTACGATCGTAGAGAGTATACAAATAATCAAACAGATGTTTACATTGCCTATTCGCAAGATGGTGGAAATACAATAACCAACAAACGTATTAGTGAATCACCTTTTACGCCAAATTCAGGGGTTTTCTTTGGCGATTATACAAATATTGTGGCTCATAATAATGTGGTTCGACCTATTTGGACACGCCTACAAAGCAACCAACTTAGTATTTGGACAGACGTTACCCCATCTCCAATTTTATTTACAGGCAATGGCGCAGCACAAGTAAATAATGTGGTGCAATACCCAAACCCAGCAAGCGATATTAGTTATGTTTCCTTTAAACTTCACGAAGAATCACAAGTAAGTATTGATCTTTTTGATGCGCAAGGCAGGAAAGTTTATACAGTTATGGATAATGAAACAAAAGGCTATGGAAAATATATTATTCCAATGAATTTAAATGAAATGAATCTTGCGGAAGGAAGCTATTTCTGCAAATTAAGTGTAAATGAAACTTCTAAAACCCTTAAAATGATTGTTATAGAGTAATAGCATCGGAAAATAAATGCTGAGTTCAACCCATAAGTGCAACACACTTATTATTTAGGACTTCAATTGGGT
>CAZFUX010000118.1:0-7406 GCA_964522085.1 uncultured Aequorivita sp. | reverse complement strand
ATTTAGGTAGTGAAATCTTGGATTCCCGAAAACCTAAATGGAGTGAGTATATAAAACGAATTATTGTTAATGATAAAGACGGGGGGGGGGATATTTAGATAATTCACCATCAATAGAAATACGGGTTACGCGATTTAACGGAAAGAAATATAATTTCTATTTTGATACTATTATTAGAAAATGACACTTTAAAAGGTGGACGATCGCGTTTTACACAAAGATTTACTAGAGAAATACCTATGGATAGTATTTTTAAAATTGAAGTACAAGACGGAGGTAAGAAATTTGAATATCAAAATTGATATTCAAATTTCTAAAGTGGCTCTTCAACTGGAGGAATTGGTTTTTCTATAGGATGTTTTTGCCCTGGTATTCTGTCGAGTCCCGCTTCTACTCCCTTTGGGAAAATGCCTTGAATAAGAAGTATAACTCCAAAAGCTAAAATTAAAATACTAACCCATTTTTTTGTTTTAAATATAAAACGAGATGTCATTTTATTTTTTAGCTTTTTAGCTAAAATCATTTTTAAAAGATCCGTCAGAAAAAAGCTGGCAAGTACGGTAGCTATAAAAAATAAAACTCCATTTTCAGAAGTAGTAAGTGCATTTGCCATAATAAGAACTCCTATCCAACCTGCTAATACACCAAAGTTTACAAAATTCAGAAGAAAACCTTTTAAAAATAACCCGCCGAGGTTTTTTTTCACATTTACAGCATAATGTTCGCGCACTATTTTGAATACAGATTTATTAGTACGTATGTATGAAATGATACCGTAAGCAATAAGTATTGCACCTCCAAAGATAAGTAGCCCTGAATCGTGCTTTACTTTTTCTAAAATTCTGCTGGTACTGTAGAAAGCAATTAATATGAAGATTATATCTGCAAATAAAGCTCCCATATCAAAGAAAATAGCAGCTTTAATACCTTTGGTAATTGCGGTTTCAATCAAAGTGAAAAATACCGGACCGACCGCAAAAGCCAAAATAAATCCATAAAATGCAGCGTAAAGTAAACCGTCGAACATAGTTAGGTAAAAATACAAATTACTTTTACCTAATTACAGTAAAATATTAATTTTTACCTTTTACTATTTCAATTTTACCACCTGCAAATTTTTTCTTCTTTACATCTTTAGGGTTTCCATACACTGTGATATAGCCACCTGCTTTAACTTTTGCATCCACTTTGTCGGTGGCGTAAACATTGGCAACTCCACCAGCAGTAACGCTAACGTAGGTTTCGGAAGAAATAAGGTCTTTAGCTTCATAAGTACCTCCAGAATTAATATTTACATCCTGTTTTTGAGTAGTTCCTTTAGTTTCAACAATGCCTCCTGAAACAGCTTTGATATTTAAATTTTCTGTGGCAACTTCAATATCAATTTTTCCACCTTCTTGAGATTTAAGTTCCAACGAAGATGCTTTTATTTCAGTATCTGAATAAATTTTAGCGCCTTCGTTAGCATCAATAATAGATATACTTTTAAAGAAAAGTGATACCGTTGTTGCGTCGCCATCAAAACGCTCTTGTAGTTCCATTCGTATTTTTAAAACCCCGTTGTCGTTTATTGTTTTTACGTATTCGTTATTTTCTCCTGCCACGACAACACTATTTTCATTAGCTGGTACAAGTTTTACGGTTATAAGATCGTAAACTTTCAATTCGCTAAAATCACCAACTTCTCTAGTTTCTTGTGAAAAGGAAATAGCTGAAATACAAAGTATTACTATTAAAATTAATTTTTTCATAAGGGATAAATTTTTAGGTTTTTAATTGTATTTAAAATTTAGTGGTCTTCAATAAACTCAGACTAACAAGGGTTATAAATTTAATTTTTGTTATGACCTAATATTGTAAAATCTAAATGCTTCTTCACTAAATCGGCGTTTTTTACTTTTACGTAAACCTCATCTCCAAGACGGTAAACCTTATCGGTTCGTTGACCAATTACTGCAAATTCATCGCTGTTAAAATCATAACGATCGTCTTGCATATCTTGTAAACGGACCATTCCTTCGCATTTATTCGAGATAATTTCAATATAAATTCCCCATTCGGTAACACCTGAAATTACACCTAAAAACTCTTCATCTTTATGATCCTGCATATACTTAATCTGCATATATTTTATGCTATCGCGTTCTGCATTGGTTGCAAGACTTTCCATATTACTACTATGTCCGCATTTTTCTTCATATTCTTCTTCTTTTGCAGATTTTCCATTGTCTAAATAATGCTGTAAAAGTCTGTGAACCATTACATCTGGATAACGACGAATGGGTGAAGTAAAGTGTGTATAATAATCAAACGCTAAACCGTAATGACCAATATTATGCGTTGTGTACATTGCTTTGCTCATACTACGGATGGCAAGTGTATCTATCAAGTTTTGTTCTTTTTTTCCATGAACATCTTTTAATAATTTATTCATTGAAGTTGCGGTAGAATGGCGGTCTTTGGTATTTAATTTATACCCGAAACGTTTTATTATATTTTCAAGAGCAGCAATTTTTTGATCGTCCGGTTCGTCGTGAACTCGGTATACAAATGTCTTTTTTGGATCTTGTTTTCCTATGAATTCAGCAACACTTCTGTTGGCTAAAAGCATAAATTCTTCAATCATCTTATTTGCATCTTTACTTTCTTTAAAGTAAACACCTTCCGGATTGCTTTTTTCATCTAAAATAAATTTTACTTCAACTTTATCAAAAGAAATAGCTCCAGCTCGCATACGTTTTGTACGTAAGGTTTTGGCTAGACGATCCATTTCTAAAATGGCTTCTGCAATTTCTGTTTTAACAGTATATTCTTTATCTGTTATTGAAATATTTGAAGGAATAATATGTTTTTCAGCTTTCGGATTTTCTATTACGTGCTGCGCTTCTTCATAAGCAAAACGGGCATCACTGTAAGTTACCGTTCTTCCAAACCATTGTTTTATAACTTCAGCTTTTGGATTTATTTCAAAAACTGCTGAAAACGTATATTTTTCTTCATTTGGACGAAGCGAACAAGCGTTGTTCGAAAGAATTTCAGGAAGCATCGGCACCACTCTATCTACTAAATAGACTGAAGTTGCGCGTTCGTAAGCTTCATCATCAAGCTCGTTTCCTGGAGTTAAGTAATGTGAAACGTCTGCAATATGAATTCCTATTTCGTAGTTTCCATTCTCTAATTTTTCAAAAGACAGCGCATCATCAAAATCTTTTGCATCTTTTGGATCTATTGTAAATGTTAGCGTTTTTCGCATATCGCGACGCTTTTTAATTTCTGAATCCTTTATAGAAGTATCTATTTTATTTGCATAAGCTTCAACTTCTGGAGGAAAATCATACGGTAAACCGTATTGCGCTAATATTGAGTGAATTTCGGTATTATGTTCACCTGGCATTCCGAGTACTTTAATAACATTAGCGATGGGAGAATCTGCCTTTTCTGGCCATTCTTCCATTGCAACGAGTACTTTTTCACCATTTTTAGCTCCGTTAATTTTATTTTTCGGAACAAAAATATCTGTGTACATTTTATAATCTGTAACATCTACAAAGGCAAAATTTTCTTGTATTTGAATAGTACCAACAAATTCAGTTCGTTTGCGTTCTATAATTTTTGTTACTTCACCTTCAGTTTTACCTCCTTTTTTACGTTTAAAAACATATACTTCAACTATATCACCATTTAAGGCTTTGTTTAGATTATTGCTTTTTACATAAATATCTTCTTCTAAATCTTCAACAATAATATAACCTTGGCCACGACCAGCTATATCTACTCTTCCGGTATAATAATTTTGTGAAGGGGTAAGTATATATTTTCCGCGTTCTATTTCTTGAATGTCTCCTTTTCCTTGTAAATCTTTAAGTTTTTTTACTATTTGATTTCGACTGCTAGGATCATCAAGTTGAAGTTTTGCAGCAATTTGTTTGTAGTTGAAAGCTTGTGAATGGTCTTTCCGAAGAATATTCAATATGGTTTGAGAAAGATTTGCAATTTTATTTGTTTTCTTTTTTCGTTTATGTTTTGGCATAGTTTATTTTGTAATTAGTGCAAAAGTACTACTTATAAAAGCAATAGCGTCTGTACATTAGGAAAGATTTAGTACCTTAGAGGTAGGTTAATTGTTATAAAGTTAATTGTTATTTGTAGTTTAAACTTAGATGTGCTGGCAGCCTAGTGATACTATAAAAAAATTCAACCAAGAGCTGTAATAAAGTAGAGTATACCATCATTAACACAATTATTGAACCAAAAAAATGAAACATTTTAAAACCATAGCAATTTTTCAATATCCAGCAGAATATGCGGTGCTTCAACATTTGTTTGATCAAGAAGAAATTCGCTATGATTTTTTGAATGAAACGATGATTAGTGTTTTTCCTATCTATAGCAACGCTATTGGCGGTATTAGACTTCAAGTTCATATTGAAGAAGCTGAAGAGATTATGAATAATTTGGATGATTCTTCTAATTTGAAAATAGTTTAACAAATTGAACCAGTACCTTTTTCACCTTCGCCTTCACTATAAGAACCAAGAAAAAGGGCAAAATTTTAATTCAAATTAAATAGTTTCAAAAAGTCTTGTTTCTTGGTCCCCCTTAAGTACTATTTCCTTTTTTAATGTTATCAACATATATTAATACATCATTTTTCTTTTTTAAATTAATTAAATAAAAAATGGTAATGATTATAGCGTGTTAATATGTAGCATAACTTTTTGATGATTTGTATTGAAATCAATTTATAGATTTTTAATAATAGATTATTAACATAAAATTTGGATTTAAAATACTTGATTATAACCAAATTAAAAGAGTAATTAACAACTGTGAACAACATAAGTTAACAATAGAAAACTAATAAGTTTAATTTACAATCTTGTTTGTAACAGAATATTTTGTACTAATAACTAACAAGTAAAAAATGATTTAAATTTTAGGTATTCTGAAAATATAAACCCTATTGTAAATTTAAACTACTTCTGCAATTTTACTTGTAGTATTTCAATCAACAAATATCAACATAGTTGTTAACTGTAATATGAAGGCTTGGTTAAGAAATCGTTATCAATTGGTTTTCAGCCTTTATTGATTACTAATTATTGGTATAATTAAAAATTCATTTAGCTAAATATAAAAGGATGATGTTTTATCTTTGAAAAAAATAAAGATTATGAAAATCTCCATCGGCAATGACCACGCAGGCACAGACTATAAATTTGAAATCGTTTCTTATTTAGAAAAAGAAGGGCACACAGTAATTAACCACGGAACTGATTCTGATGCAAGTGTAGATTATCCAGATTTTGTACATCCAGTTGCCGAAGATGTTGAAAATGGAAAAGTAGATATAGGAATCATAATATGTGGTAGCGGAAACGGTGCAAATATGACGGCCAACAAACATCAAAAAGTACGTTCGGCACTTTGCTGGACTAAAGAAATTACAGCTTTGGCACGTCGCCATAACGATGCTAATATTTTAAGCATTCCGGCACGTTTTACAAGTATGCCACAAGCTGTAGAAATGGTAAAAACTTTTTTAAATACCGAATTTGAAGGCGGCCGTCACCAAAAGCGCGTAGAAAAAATAGCGTGTTCATAAACTTATAAAATGTCGCATAATCACGCACATTCTCACAGCCATTCACATCCCGATTTAAAAGGAAGAAAGCTTTTGCTTTCCATATTTTTAAATATTGGTATTACCGTTGCGCAGGTAATTGGTGGGTTGATTTCTGGGAGTCTTTCGTTACTGTCAGACGCACTTCATAATTTTAGCGATGTACTTTCTTTAATAGTAAGTTACATTGCCGATAGATATTCAAAAAAAGATGCTTCTATTGAAAAAACCTTTGGTTATAAACGTGCCGAAATAATTGCGGCTTTTGTAAATTCTGCTACTTTAATTGTAGTAGCTATTTACCTTATATATGAAGCTGTTCTTCGGTTTATGAATCCACAGCCTATTGAAAGTGGCTTGGTAATTTGGCTTGCTATATTAGGTATTTTTTTTAATGGCTTTAGTGTATTACTGCTTTTTAAAGATTCAAAAAGTAATATGAATATGCGCTCTGCCTATCTACATTTAATTACCGATATGGCAGCTTCAGGAGCCGTTTTGATTGGTGGTTTACTGATGAAATATTTTGAATGGTTTTGGGTAGATAGTCTTTTAACCGTTTTAATTGCTCTTTATTTATTAATAATGGGATACGCTTTGTTGAAAACCTCGTTCAAAGTTTTGATGCTTTTTACGCCCGATGACTTAAATTTGGAAGTAATAACTGAAGTTGTTTGTAAAATTCCTGAAATTAAGAATATGCATCATATTCATATCTGGCAACTTAATGAGCAGGAAACACATTTGGAAGCGCATTTAGATTTTTATAAAGATGTAACCCTTTCAGAATTTGATGTAGTGCTTACAAAAGTTGAAGAATTGCTTTTTCACGATTTCGGAATAAACCACGTTACCATACAACCCGAATACCAAAAAGACGACCCAAAAGATATTATTGTTCAAGATTGATTTTATTTAAAAAAAATATGGAAATTGAAGTAAAGAATTTTAAAGAATTAAGTACTAAGGAACTTTATGAGCTATTACAATTACGAAGCGAAGTATTTGTTGTAGAACAAGATTGCGTCTATCAAGACATTGATGGAAAGGATGAACGTGCTGTGCATGTTTTGGGTTATGAAGATGGAAAACTCGTTGCTTACACACGTTGTTTTAAAGCAGGCGATTATTTTGATGAAGCCTCAATAGGAAGAGTTTTAGTACGCGAAAACTATCGAAAATTTGGTTATGGTCACGAAATTACCAAAGCTTCTATAAACGCTATTAAAACCAAATATAAAGCCGATAAAATAATAATATCGGCTCAAACATACTTAGTTATTTTCTATGAAAGCCATGGCTTTAAAACAATTGGCGATCGTTATTTAGAAGATGGCATCCCTCACATTGCTATGGTTAGAGCTTAATTAGATTTTTTTCTAAATTAAGATTCTTTAGCATTTCATCCGTAAATTTATAGTGTCCACGGCGTGTAATTATTTTAAAACGCTGGTTTCGCATATGCGTTAAGGTGTCAATAAATAACCATTTCGATTTTAAAAGTCTTGATTTTTCAGACTTTATGCTAATTTCGAAATAATGCTTTATTCCGCGATGATTAGCCACTATATCTGGCGTAATTACTATATAGCTATCTTTTTTATGATAGGATTTTGGAGTTTCATAACCTTCTACATCGGCTCTAATATTTTCAAAACCTCTGTTTTCTAAATAGGTTATTGACTCCCTTATAATCTACTTGTTCTCGTCTCTGTCTATTTGTAGACAACATATACTCACTACACATAGGAACCCTAAAAATCGGGTTTAATAATTTGAAAAT
>CAZFUX010000117.1:0-7440 GCA_964522085.1 uncultured Aequorivita sp. | reverse complement strand
TTAGATAATTTTCAAATTATTAAACCCGATTTTTCGGGCTCCTATCTGTAGTGAGTATATAACACATCGCAAAATTATTACTGATGATAATGCAGCATTAAATAATATTCAATTTGATGCAGATGAAATTGGACTTATTACAGTTAACATTAATTTTCTGACTAAAGCGCTTACCCCTAAAACCAAATATAAATTACACGTTATTCAACGCGATGCTGTTACCAATGAAGTTATTGGTGGCGAAACTTATCTTATCAATAAAAAACCAAGACCTGTTTTTGATGCAGATGCAGGGACTGATGAAACTATTGAACGTAGTGAAAGTATAACGATAACCGCAGCACAAATTAATGAAGCTGCAATATATAAATGGTACGACCCAGACGGCAATTTAATTTATACAGGGACAGATTTAACAGTTTCTCCTAGCGTTACCCAACGTTATAAGCTTGAAATAATAAGCGATATTGATGGTTTAAAGGATTATGATGAAGTACAAATAACCGTCAATCCATACAGATTAGAAAGCTACGACTATTAAGAAATTTATAAAAGAATAGATTATGAAAAAACTACTATACATAGTATTATTCAGTGTCAGTGCAATTTCTTATGCGTAAACAACCAATATTCCAGACTCAAATTTTGAACAAGCGCTTATTGATCTAGGGATTGACAGCGATGGAATTATAAATGGCAGGTATTGACTAATGATATAGAAAATGTAACAACACTTAATGTAGTGAATGAAGGAATATTTGATTTAACGGGAATTGAGGCATTTGTCTCTCTGGAAAGTTTAGATGCTAGCAGAAATTTGTTAAACACCCCTAATGTTAGTGACAATGTTCAACTAAAGGAGCTACATTGTTCCAATGACAGTAGCCCAGACATGAATATTGAATCTTTAGACCTTTTAATAATATAAATTTGGAATTGCTTTATGCTGAAGATTTATACCTTTTGGAGGAACTCAACCTGAAAAACGGAAATAATGCCATCTTGACCGTTGAACTATCTTGTACTTTTGACCTTGGTATTCCATGCGATTTACCTTTAACCTGCGTAACAGTAGATGATGAAGAAGCTGCAATGAACAATCAACCGCCTTACAACAGTTGGTTTATAAAAGCTAATTTTATCTATTCAGAAGATTGCACATTGGGTATTTCCAGCCAAGAGGATAATTTATTTTCAATCCATCCAAACCCAGCACACAACGAACTCTTCATAACTTCAAAAAATACAAAAGAAAACCTAAACATTAAAATATTCAACATAGAAGAAAAACTTTTAAAGACTCAAAATTTAGATTTTGAAAAACAAGTTTCTATAAATGTTTCAAACCTTGCCAACGGTATCTATTTTTTAAATATTGAAGATGCAAATGGAAATGCAGAGACAAAGAAGTTTATACAGAAGTAAGCAAAACCTCCTGTTTTAAATAGATAGAAACACTTCCAGGGAGATTGCTTCTTGCCTCACAATGACATACTTTGGCAAGCTCAGCACGCAGCCTTGTATAAAATTGAATTACTTCAACTTCTTTTTAACTGCTACTTCTTGGAAGGCTTCAATAATATCGTTTTCATAGATATCGTTGTAGTTTTTAACTTGAATACCACAATCATATCCTTTTACTACTTCCTTAGCGTCGTCTTTGAAACGTTTTAGGGATGCAAGTTCACCTGTGTAAACTACAACACCTTCACGTATAAGACGGATATTAGAGTTTCTAAATATTTTTCCGGTAAGTACCATACAACCTGCAATGGTTCCCACTTTCGATATTTTGAAAGTTTCGCGAATTTCAGCAGTACCTGTAATTTCTTCTTTCATTACTGGCGAAAGCATACCTTCCATCGCATCTTTTACATCATTTATAGCGGCGTAAATAATTGAGTAGGTACGGATGTCTATTTCTTCCTTATCTGCAATTTGGCGGGCGTTACCCATTGGGCGAACGTTGAAACCTATAATTATAGCATCAGAAGCTGTAGCTAACAATACATCACTCTCGGTAATTGACCCAACTGCTTTGTGTATAATATTTACTTGTATTTCTTCCGTAGAAAGTTTTAATAATGAATCTGTTAACGCTTCCACAGAACCATCCACATCACCTTTAAGGATTATGTTTAATTCTTTGAAATCACCAAGTGCAATTCGTCTTCCAATTTCATCTAACGTAATATGACGCTGTGTTCTAACAGACTGCTCACGTTGTAATTGTGTACGTCTTGTTGCAATTGCTTTTGCTTCACGTTCATCTTCAAACACGTTGAATTTATCACCCGCTTGTGGTGCGCCATCCAAACCAAGCACAGATACAGGCGTTGATGGACCTGCTATTTTTACATCCTTGCCACGCTCATCTTGCATTGCTTTTACCTTTCCGCTGTGCTGACCGGCAAGCATGTAATCGCCAACTTTTAACGTTCCACCTTGCACTAATACAGTAGATACATATCCACGACCCTTGTCTAGGAATGCTTCTACAACCGTTCCATTTGCATGACGGTTTGGGTTTGCTGTTAATTCGAGTAATTCTGCTTCAAGCAATACTTTTTCAAGTAATTCTTTTACGCCATCGCCTGTTTTAGCAGAAATGTCGTGCGATTGTATTTTACCGCCCCAATCTTCAACCAAAAGATTCATTTGTGCTAATCCTTCTTTTATTTTCTCTGGATTAGCAGCTGGCTTATCAATTTTATTAATCGCAAAAACTATTGGCACACCAGCAGCTTGGGCGTGACTGATTGCTTCTTTAGTTTGTGGCATAATGTCATCATCTGCTGCAACTACAATAATTGCAAGGTCAGTAACCTGTGCTCCACGGGCACGCATCGCGGTAAACGCTTCGTGACCAGGAGTATCTAAGAATGCTATTTTTTGACCTCCTTCTAGTTCCACTCCGTATGCACCAATGTGTTGAGTTATTCCACCAGATTCACCTGCAATTACGTTTTCTTTACGAATATAATCCAAAAGTGATGTTTTACCATGATCTACGTGACCCATCACAGTAACGATTGGTGCTCTTGGCTCAAGATCTTCTGGAGCATCAATTTCGCGCTCCATGGATTCTTCAATATCTGCTGTAACAAATTCTACCTCAAAACCAAATTCGTCAGCAACAATGCTAAGCGTTTCGGCATCTAGACGCTGGTTCATTGTAACCATCATTCCTAAACTCATACAAGCCGAAATAATTTTAGTTACTGGAACGTCCATCATTGTAGCCATTTCGTTTGCAGTTACAAACTCGGTAACTTTAATAAATTTGCTGTCTGCTTCTTGTTGTGCTAAATCGTCTTCAGATTTTTGACGGTGGGTATCTCTCTTATCACGACGGTATTTTGCGCCTTTTCCTTTAGAAGATTTACCTTGAAGTTTTTCTAAGGTTTCGCGTACTTGTTTTTGTACTTCTGCTTCGCTTGGCTCTTCTTTTGGTGTGTTGCTACGAACTTTTCTACCTGCTGCAGCACCTCCGCGGTTGTTGCCTCCCCTGGTATTTCCGCCTCCAGATGAAGCTCCAGGTTTTGGAGCTTCTTTACTTATACGGCGGCGTTTGCCCTTCTTATCATTTTTCCCGTCAGACTTGGCATCCTTTTTCTTTTCCGGTTTTTTGAACTGGGTAAGATCTATTTTTTGACCTGTGAAGTTAGGGCCATCAAGTTTGCGATATTGTGTTGTAACAGTACCAGTATCTTTTGGAAGATCTTCTTTTGCTTCTACTTTAGCTTCTTCTTTAGCTTCTTCTTTTGTTTCTTCTTTTGAAACCGGAGTTTCTTCAGGTTTTAAAGCAGGAATTTCTTCTTTTTCTTTTTTTTCTGAAACAATAGTTTTTTCTTCAGCTGGCTTTTTCTTGGCTTTTGGCTTTTTAGCTACAACTTCTGGCTTTTCTTCCTTAACAACAGGCTTAGTTTCAACCTTTGGTTCTTCCACCTTAGGTTTTCCTGTACTTAGATCTATTTTACCTACTTGTTTTGGACCTTCAAGCTTAGACTCGGCTTTTATAACGCGAGAAGCTTCTTCTTTTTTATGCTTTTTTTCTATCTCACGTTCGCGCTCCAAACGGAATTCTTCCTTTTCTTTACGCTTTTCTTCGCCTACTTCGTTTGAAGCTACTTTTTTACTTTTGTCGGTTTCAAACTCTTCAAAAAGAACTTCATATTCCTCATTAGATATTTTTGTGGTAGGGCGCGCGTCAATTTCATGACCGCTGTCCTTTAAAAATTCCACGGCACGATCCAACGAAATGTTAAATTCGCGCAATACCTTGTTTAGCCTTATCGATTTTTCTTCAGCCATAAATGCTTTTCCTGTTTTTCTTTTTAAAAAATTTGTATAAAAGTAGTCAAAGTTTCAACTATTCTTCAAATTCTTCTTTTAATATATTAATAACATCAAGGATGGTTTCTTCTTCCAAATCGGTACGTTTAACCAAATCTTTAATGTCGTGCTCTAAAATACTTTTTGCCGTATCTAATCCTATTTTATGAAATTCTTGGATGATCCAGCCTTCTATTTCGTCGCTAAATTCGCTTAACTCTACATCTTCTTCTGCGCCTTCACGAAGCACATCTATTTCATAACCCGTTAATTGACCTGCCAAACGAATGTTGTGACCGCCACGTCCAATTGCTTTACTTACTTCTTCTGGACGAAGAATAACTTCAGCACGTTTTTTAACTTCATCTATTTTAACTGAAGTTACTTTTGCTGGGCTTAAGGCACGTGTAATATATAAGGTAAGGTTAGATGTATAATTTATAACATCTATGTTTTCATTCCCTAATTCACGAACAATACCGTGTATTCTTGAACCTTTCATGCCCACACAGGCCCCTACTGGATCTATACGATCGTCGTAAGAATCTACAGCTACTTTTGCTTTTTCGCCAGGAATACGCACTACTTTTTTAACAGTAATTAAACCATCAAAAACTTCTGGTATTTCTTGCTCAAACAGTTTTTCAAGGAAAACTGGATTTGCACGGCTCATTATAATTGTTGGCTTGTTTCCTTTTAAGTCTACACTTTCAATTATTCCACGAACGTTATCACCTTTTCTGAAAAAATCTGAAGGTATTTGTTTTTCCTTCGGAAGTATTAACTCGTTACCATCATCATCTAACAAAATAACGGCGCGGTGACGTATATGATGTACTTCGGCAGTATAAATTTCACCTTCCAGATCCTTAAATTGCTTGTAAATAATAGTATTGTCGTGCTCGTGTATTTTTGAAATAAGATTTTGACGAAGTGCCAAAATAGAACGGCGACCAAGGTCTATAAGTTTTACTTCTTCTGATACATCTTCGCCTATTTCAAAATCGGGCTCAATTTTTTGGGCAGCGGTTAATGAAATTTCCTCGTTTGGGTCTTCCACTTCGCCATCTGCAACCACAATACGGTTTCTCCAAATTTCTAGATCGCCTTTGTCTGGGTTTACAATTATATCAAAGTTATCATCGCTTCCGTATTTTTTCTTCAGCGCGTTTCTGAAAACTTCTTCAAGTATCGCCATTAGCGTTACTCTGTCTATTTGTTTGTCGTCTTTAAATTCTGAAAAAGAATCGATTAATGCTAAATTTTCCATATCAACTCAATTAAAATGTTATCATCACTTTTGCTTCCATAATATCTGTATAAGGCAATGTTGCCTCTTTTTGAACGGTTACTTTGCCTTTACCTATTGGTTTTGGCTCACGTGCAGACCATTTTAGGGTGCAGCTTTCTTCGTTCGCGGCGGTTATTTCGCCTTCAATTTTTTCTTCATTTTTTGTTTTAACCTTTAGGGTTCTACCTAAATTTTTCTTGTACTGTCTTGGCAAGGTTAACGGCTCAGAAATTCCTGCGGACATTACTTCTAAAGAAAAATCATATTCTTCACTATCAAGATTATGTTCTATTGCACGGCTTACAGCCATGCAATCTTCCACCGTAACGCCTTTATCGCCGTCCAGAATGACCCGTATTTGGTTTTCCTTAGAAATATTTAGGTCGATTAAAAACAGTGATTTGTTTTCTTCTAGTGCACCTTCCAGAAGTTGTGCTACTCTTTCACGCATCATTTTTAGCTATAAAAAGAGGGGACTTTAGTCCCCTCAGATAGTTTTATTATCAAATTGAGGTGCAAATATAGTATAATTTTTAATATTATAAAAATTGAGCTCCAAACGATTTATTTTTGTAATTTAAGGGTTTAAAATAAATCGAAATTTAATCAACCATTATATGAAACGTATCCTTGTCCCTACAGATTTTTCTGACCAAGCTGAAAATGCACTGAAAGTTGCTATAAATTTAGCCAAACAACAAAATAGTGAAATTTATGTACTCCATTCTATGGAAATGCCTTTACATCTCACTAATTCTAACAATTCTGGAAGTCTTCCTGAATCTCTTTTCTTTATAAAGCTTGCCGAAAAACGTTTTAGCGAACTTAGAGATAAACCTTATTTAAAAGGCAAAGCTATAAACGAAACCATAGGCCACAACGAAATTTATGAAGATATTGAGGAGGCTTGCAAAAAAAACAATATAGACCTAATAATTATGGGTTCGACTGGCGCTAGCGGATTTAAAGAAATGTTTGTAGGTAGTAATACCGAAAAAGTAGTTAGAACTTCAGAAACCCCAGTATTGGTTATTAAAAACAATCATCCTGAATTCAACGTTCAAGATTTTGTTTTTGCCACCGATTTTTCAGAAGATGGTCGTGGCGCATTAGACAAGGCTCAAAAATTTGCAAAAATGGTAGATGCCAAAATGCACTTATTATATGTAAATACGCCAGCTGGTTTCAAAACTTCTGCGGAAGCTCAAAAAATTATGAAGAATTTTGTGCGAGGGATCGGCGTTGAAAATTACACACTCAATATATATAATGATACTTCTGTAGAAAAAGGGATTCTTAACTTTACACAATTTATTAATGCACAGCTAATAGGTATGGGTACGCACGGGCGTAAGGGAATATCACATTTTTTTAATGGTAGCATTAGTGAAGATATGGTTAACCACGCCAATATGCCAGTAATTACTTTTAAAATTTAATGTGAAATATATACTCCTCACAATACTATTTCTGTTCTTCGGTTGTAAAAAAAATAGATACAACTAAAGTAGAGGAAACAAATGTAATTATTGAAAAACCTCCGGTTAGTATTAAAAAAGTTCCTGAACCTCCGGAAGGAGCCATAAAAGCCAATTTTATAGAAAACGCGGAGCCTTTCTATGCTTTTATTGAAACTATAAATACTAACAAACAAACCACAATCATTGGGTTTGAAAACAAATTTTTACCAAGTATTTCTATACCTGAAAGCATAGGTGCTGAACTTCAATTTTTAAAGTTGAAAAATTACACAAATGATGTATTATACTCACTCCATTTAGGTTTTCGGGAATCCAAGATTTCACTACCTAAAT
>CAZFUX010000116.1:0-7590 GCA_964522085.1 uncultured Aequorivita sp. | reverse complement strand
CTGCTGTATCACATAGATGGAATTATCTTGGGGAACCTTACGGATAAGCATATTTAAATTTATACTTAGGTATTTTGAAAACTAACTTTCAAACAAACGAAAATTCCATTGTTGAAATAAACTCAACTAGCGTGAACAGAAATTTGATAATTTTAGATACAACAAATTAAAAACTACTACCAACACTGTACAAGCTAATTATTAATTTTATCTACTCTTCAAAAAAAAATTATTAACCAACTTATGACAGCAGCAAAAATTACAGGCAAAGTATTTTTACCCATATCGCTCGCTATCTGGATGTTTATTTCTGATAGAAATTTAATGTGGCAGCTTGGTAAAAGAACTGAAATTAAATAAATAAAAAAAATCTAAGCCACTACTCCCCGTTTTCCTCAATTTTAGTACCTTGAGATTTAAAATCTACAGGATAGGAATTATCATCTGGCGTTACAGGTAATTCAGATTCCAAAGTAAGTTTTTTGTTGAAAAGCTTTTGGTAAAGCTCTCGGAAGGTATTAAAATCAACTGAATACGAAATTCCAGTACCTTGTTCAAAAATTTGGTCTTCGCCTATAAATTGCAAATCTGCTTGGCGGTTAAAAAATTTCATACGTAAACTTCCATCATCATTTATAAGCCACTGCACCTCAATATCGCCTGCTACGGCAGTTTCATTCGCACCACCTACAGGTACACCCACTTTACCGTTTATAAGTATGCGTTCGTTAATTTGTGTAGATAACGTCAACCCAACACGATCTGCCGTTTCTTGATTTGGCGTTTTGGTGCCAACTGAATAGTCTAAACCTACCCTAAATTTACCATCTTGATCTGCAAATATATTGTTTACAAGTCCTGAAACTCTATCAGCAATGGTGCCAGCAAATGCGTTTGATCCTGCATAGTTATCGTTCACAAAAGAATTTGACGCCAATAAAAATAATGCCTGGTTCTGTTTCTGATCTTCGTTTTGCAATTTATACTGCAATTCACTTTTTAATGTAGAGCTTACTCTAGGAAAATCAATGTCAAATTTTAGTTCGGGTTGGGCAAGTTCTCCTTTTAGATCAACAAAAACTTCTACTGGTATTTTTGTATTTATAGAAGGGTTATCAAGCAAAACAGAAGGATTTGCCTGTGTTTTATATACTGCACGTAAATTTAAGTTGGCACGTTCTGGAGCACCATCCCAAGTTATATTTCCGCCGGGAACCACACCAATGGTTCTTTGGATGATACCTCCATATTTAAAATCGAAATCACCTTCATATACCTGAAAATCGCCATACATTTGGAATTTTCCATTAGTATTTATTTCAATAAGAAGAATTCCTGCGCCACGACCTTTTAGGGTAGAATTATTTTGTTGGTCTACAACTACTTCTACTTCTGCATTTTTATTAATGTCTAGATCAAAGTTGAGTTGCAATCCTTTTAGTTCTTCATTAACTATTTGTTCTCCATTTATTCGTGCCTCTTTTTCTTTAGGTGAAAGAAAGTGCACAAATGAATCATCACTTATAGATTCTGTATCACTAATAGGAATTTTGAATGTTGTGCCTTTTTCAGTAGTTGCATCTACGTCTATAACCAATTCATCAATAGGTCCAGCGATAACTGCCTTACCACTTATAAATGCTGTACCATAATATGGTGCATCTTCCTCTGGTGGTGTGTCTAAAACAAGTAACCTTTCTGGAGCTTCTATATGTAAATCTAGATTCCAATTATTAAAATTAGTGTGTGTAGCATTTCCGTATAATACACCAATTGTTTTATATTTTGTATCGGTTATTTGTGTGCCATCAATTTCAAATCTATTTTTAGTTACAATTATTTGAGCATCGTTTTCTATATTAAAATCGGTGTTTAAATTTGGAACTTTTAAGCCACTGTCTTCCAGGGTAAAACGCCCCCAAATATCAGGCGATTTGTAGTTGCCCGTAACCTTTGCATTTCCTGTAATTAACCCACGTATATTCGTTATAACATCTGCGCCAAAGGGGCTAAAGGCTTGCATATTAAATTGGTTAAGATCTACATTCAACTTTATTTGAGGGTTTTTAGGTGAAACATCTATCTCGCCCACTGCATTTATAGATTTTACTTTGTTGTTGGTTAACGAAGTGTTTATGTTGTATTTGGTAAGATCTTCATTACCATTAATATTCAAAATTAAGTCGCCAAACGGAATTTCGTTAATGTTTACACCATCAATTGTAACAGAACTGTTGGGATAATACGCCCCGTTTTTCTGAACAAAGTCAAACTTTCCGTTTACATTTCCTAATAGTCTCAAGCTGTCTATATCTGGTGTTATATTACCAATATTTACATCTTTAAAATGCACTTTTAGATCTTTATAAGTAGAGTCTCGCAATACACCTGCAAATTGTATTAATTCGTTATTATGGCTTAGTACAAGTGAATCTATTCGCAATTCATTAAAATTATCATCAAAAACTACTTTGTTTAGCTGATTGTTATTTTCGTTAAGAAACCATATATTTTCTTTGTAAGTAATATCAGATTTTTTCACTCCAATAACTGATTTTCCTTCAGGGTTTATCGTATGGTAAAGAGATAGGTTAAAGAGGTCTTCTTTCTTTTCGCCGCCTCTAAATTCAGACCGCACGTACATTGTGTCATTTAGTGTTTTGTTTATAATATTTATGTCTTTCAAATTATAAAACCCCATACAAACAGAATCGGAAGCTATATATGTATTGTATAGTGGATTATCATTATCTACCTGTATGTTTAGTTTACTAATATAGTTATCAAAAAGAATAATTTCTGGCGAGCGAAAATCTAACTCAAACTTAGATTCATCTGAAGAGACCGAACCTTTTAAACGAGTATTATCTCCCAACTTCAGTTGCGGAACAAATAAATCTACAATCTTATTATATATCACAAATTGATAATCTATATATTGATTGGTAGTAACCTCCTGCGGAATATAATTTGCATAAATACTAGCTATTCCATTCTGAAAAAGATTGGGGATATCTTTAATTAAAAATTCACCTGAAATTTTACCATTAATAATATCCGGCGAATTAATTTCTATAGTTCTTACAGGTCCTTCAAAAGATGAAGTTATATTAAAATCATCAAAATAGTAGTAATCACGTTCATTTTGATAAAAAGTTTGGTTGAAATTGATTTTCCCCGCAACATCATCAATAGTCTTCCCACTCATATCTACAATCACTTTTCCAGTAAAAACTGAAACACTATCACGTTTTATTAGGTTTAACTTGTTGAGTTCTGCATATTCAACATCGGCTTCAAAATCTAATTGGTTTGTTTCTCCTGAAGCGTCTATCAAGCCTTTAAAATCTAACTTTAAATTAGGATCGTTAATAGATAAATCCCCGTTAAATAATGGGTTTTTTAAATTTCCAGAAACAACAATATTTTGATAATTATAGCTTTCAAAATTAAATGATGAAATCGTTCCAGAAATTTTAGTGTTCACAGTGTTTTTATCAAACCCTCGTCCATCAAAATCAAGATTTCCGGTCACTTTACCTAGCGAAGTAGTATTAGCTATTTTTCCGAGGTGAAAGCCTTGCAGTACAACATTTCCTTTATAATAAGCATTATCAATATTATTGATATTGCCCATTTTTAAATCTAATTTGGCTTGCCCTATTCCTGTTTGTAAGTTGCTTCTTGTATTTAGCTCGTTGCCTATTATTGAAGTATTTCCTGTAAGATTAAAATTCTTTAAATCTTTTAATTCAATAGGAACAACATCTCCCAATACATTTGGCATAAACCTTCTAAGATCAAAGTAGTTGGTTGATACGTTATGGTTTGTAGCAATTATAGCATATCCTTTATCAGTATCTAAAACATTCTGAAAAGAGTAATCGCCCTTAATATTGGTGTCGCCTGTTTCAAATTTTAAATTGTTTACTGTGAAATTGTTTAAAGTTCCTTTTAGCTTGGTATCCAGTAAAACAAGCTGGTCTGGCCCAAATTCATTATAAAACCCGTTTAAATCGTTTGTAGAAATTTTAGAATCTTTAAGATTGGCAGTGATTACAACATTGTTTACAAAATCTGACATTCCATTTTTTGTGTCTAAATCCACATCGCCAGCAATTTTAGACTCTAAGGATTCTAAGCTCATATCCTTCAACGTAATATTTGTTGCGGTATATGAAAAATCTGCCTTTAAATCTTTAATAGTAATCCCCCAAGACGCGACTAATGATAAGCTTTTGATATTAGTCTTTACATCTACATCTTCAATATTAAAATCAGTAGCAACTATATTTACATCATCAAAAACAAAAACTTCAGGATTCTCAAGATTTTCATCCGTCATTTTAACCCTACTATTTGTAAGGGTTACATCGTTACTGAACATTGAAAAAGGAGAAGTACTCGGTTTACCAGTATTAAATTTTTGAGCAAAAATGGAAAGGTTATCGGTCTCTTCGTCCTTATAGGTTTTAACGTAAAGCTTGGCGCGGGTTAGCGCTATATTGCCAAAACCGAGTTCGCCTTTTATAAGGTTTTGAAAGCTTATAATGTTGGTTTGCAGCTCTTCACTATAAATTAGAGTGTCTTGATGATGATCGGCAATATAAACTTCCCTTATATCTACTTCACCTTTCCAGTTAAGCCCCAAACGTTCTATATTAATATCAGTTCCGTAAGTTTCGTTAAGGTTTGTAGTTACTTTTTTAGCAATATATGTTTGTACGGCAGGTACGGAAAGAATCATAATTATAAGCACAAGCAGCAATACAATGATTACGAAGGTGCGAACTATTATTTTCCGAAGTTTTTTGATACGCTTTTAAAGTTTTAATTTTACACTCAATAAATATTCCCTTTTTGCTTTGACACAAAAAAACTGTTACATACTCGGTATTGAATCTTCCTGCGACGACACGGCTGCAGCCGTAATCAACAACGGCGAAATAATTAGCAATGTTGTTGCCACACAGGAAATTCACGAACAATACGGCGGTGTGGTTCCTGAACTTGCATCACGCGCACACCAACAAAATATTGTTCCTGTTGTGCACCAAGCGTTACAACAGGCAAATATCGACAAAAATCAGTTATCTGCTATTGCTTTTACACGAGGACCTGGATTGATGGGCTCGTTGCTTGTAGGTACCTCATTTTCAAAATCTTTGGCTATGGGTTTGGGCGTTCCTTTAATAGATGTAGACCATATGCAAGCGCATATTTTAGCACATTTTATAAAGGTTGAAGGACAAATCGCGCCAAACTTTCCTTTTTTAGCATTGACCATTAGCGGCGGTCATACACAAATAGTAAAAGTGACCAATTATTTTGAAATGGAAATATTAGGCCAAACCATAGACGATGCCGTAGGTGAAGCCTTTGATAAAAGTGCAAAAATACTTGGATTACCTTATCCTGGCGGACCTTTGGTTGATAAATATGCACAAAAAGGAAACCCAAAAGCATTTAAGTTTCCAAAGCCGAAAGTGAAACCAATGGATTTTAGTTTTAGTGGTTTAAAAACTTCAGTACTCTATTTTATTGAAAAAGAAGTGGCAAAAAACCCTGATTTTATTTCTGAAAATATTGAAGATATTTGCGCAAGCCTTCAATATACCATCGTAGATTATTTAATGGATAAACTGAAAAATGCCGTAAAAAAGACTGGAATAAAAGAAATAGCCATTGGCGGCGGAGTTTCAGCAAACAGTGGTATTAGAACAGCTTTAAAAGAAGCTGAAAAAAAATACGGTTGGAAAACCCATATTCCAAAATTTGAATTTTGTACAGATAATGCAGCTATGATTGCCATAGTGGGTGAATTGAAATACAAAACCCAGACTTTTGCTGAAAACAATGTTATGGCTTCGGCGCGGATGAAATTCTGATGAAATCGAAATCGAAAAATAATAATCGGTCATTTGGCAGAGCCGAAATGACAAAATTAAAACAAATGCAACTTTTCTACAATCCAAACATTTCAGACTCCGATAGCTATCGGAATTCAAAAGAAATAACTTTTGATAAGGAAGAAAGCCGCCATATAGTAAAGGTCTTACGGATGAAAGAAGGCAATACTTTCAAAATTACAAATGGAAAAGGTTCTTTTTTTGCTGCTGAAATTATTAATGCTAATCCGAAAGGTTGTTTAGTTAAGATAACTTCTGAAAAAAAACAAGCACTACTGCCCTATCAGCTTCACTTAGCGGTTGCACCAACTAAGTTAAACGACCGTTACGAATGGTTTTTAGAAAAAGCTACGGAAATTGGCATTTCAGAAATTACCCCAATAATCTGTGATCACAGTGAGCGAAAAGTAATAAAACCAGAACGCTATGAAAAAATTTTGCAAAGCGCTATGAAACAATCGTTGAAAGCGTATTTGCCTGTTTTAAATGAAGCTATTTCATTTAAAGAATTCATAAATTCTGAAAAGACTTCTGAAGATTTAAAATGTATTGCACATTGTGAGGAAACGGATAAGAAATCGTTGAAATCAGTACTTCTCCCAAAGAAAAAAGTAACTATCCTTATTGGTCCTGAAGGCGATTTTTCTTCTGAAGAAATTGATATTGCAAAACTAGCTGAATTTATTCCCGTTACTTTAGGCGAAAGCCGTTTGCGAACAGAAACTGCGGCGGTTGTAGCCTGCCATAGCATTGCTTTTGTGAATGAAATTTAAAAAAAACTAACAGCTTTTAAAAACCTATTAGGTTTATCTTTCCTATTTCGTACTTTTGAAAACTATGCGAATTACTCTATTTTCAACCTTCTTTTTAATTTTCATCGGAAGCATTTCCGCACAAGAAATCGCACTTTTGCAATATGGTGGCGGTGGCGATTGGTACGCAAACCCTACTGCGCTCCCAAATCTGGTAAAATTTTGTAACGAACATATTAACACCACAATAAAAGCGAAACCCGAAACTGTAACGCCTAATAGCGTAGATATTTTTGACTACCCTTTTGTGCATATGACGGGCCACGGAAACGTTTTCTTTTCCACCGAAGAAGCCAAAAACTTAAGAAATTATTTAACTAGCGGCGGTTTTCTTCATATAGATGACAACTTCGGAATGGATGAATATATTCGAAAAGAAATCGTGAAAATTTTCCCTAACAAAGAACTTAAAGAGCTACCTGCAAACTACCCAATGTTTAGCTATTTTTATAAATTTTCACAGGGAATGCCAAAAATACACGAACACGAAGGTGGACGGCCACAGGCTTTCGGGATTTTTGAGGGAGATAGGTTGGTGCTTCTTTACACTTTTGAAACTGACTTAGGCGACGGCTGGGAAAACCCTGAAGTGCACAGCGATTCGCAAGATGTAAGATTAAAAGCGCTACAAATGGGAGCCAATATTATTAAATACGTTTTTGAAAATTAAGATATGCAATTGACTTATTATTGCAGTTCTTGTAAAAAGAAAAACTACATAAAATCCAAGGCAAAGAATAGATTTGAGCTTAAAACTGAAGTTGGTGATGCAATAAATAACCGTTATTAATACTGCGGAACCTTAGCGAAAAAATATATGCTTATCCTTTTGTTTCCCCATTAGTTTTTTCGTATTTTAAATTATGACA
>CAZFUX010000115.1:0-7666 GCA_964522085.1 uncultured Aequorivita sp. | reverse complement strand
TGTGGTTAGCACCATCCCCTTTTTCATTATTGCAGGTTTTATTGAAGGGTTTATAACTCGTTACAGCAATATGCCTGTTTGGTTGGCAATGACCATTATTTTTAGTTCCTTGGCACTTATTATTTTTTATTACGTTATTTATCCAATCATCCTCAATAAAAAGCATGCAAAACAAATTTATACCCCTTAAACAACAACGCGATATAGGTGAAATGATAACAGCCTATTTCGATTTTTTTAAACAGAATTTCAAGCCGTTTTTAAATATCTTCATTAGCTATAATGGACTCTTTATTCTAGGTTTCTTGGGCATTAGTTACCTTTTAGTTACTGGTTTTGTAGGCTATGTTGTAAACACACCCGCCTATGGAATGAGCATTGATAATTCGGGGTATGAAATGCATCTTATTCTTGGAAGTATTGGGTTTTTTTTCCTATTTATAGCTACAACACTACTAAACTATAGCCTTGCCGCAAGTTATATGATTAAATATGAAAATAATAAAGGCGGAACAATTGAAAAAAGAAACGTCTGGGAAATAGTAAAACAAAACCTCGGAAAAATAATCCTTTTCGTTATTCTGGCAATACTTATGTATGTGGCTTTAATGATTGTTGGCATCGTTATTTCATTCATTCCATTATTAGGAACCATCGCCTATTATATAATGATTATGGCATTTACAAGCTGGATGGGGATTTCATTTATGGCAATGCTAAACGAAAATAAAGACGTAATTGAAGCTTATGGAGAAGGTTTCAATCTATTGAAAAAGTATTTTTGGAAGTGCATACTATCAAATCTTGTAATTGGAATGCTACTCGGTATTTTGTTTATGGTAGTTTTAATGATTCCTGGTATTTTAATAGGTATTTATGCATTCCATTCGTTAGATACTGGTGTGGATTTGGCAAATTCGGTTGTGGCAAACGTTATCTGGACAATTGCTTTAGCTTTCGTTTTAGTGCTTTATACCCTTAACCAGTCTATGTTACAGTTTGTGAACGGCATACTTTATTATTCCCTTCACGAAGAAACCTATAACGAGGCTACTCGCGAACGTATTGATAATATTGGTGCGGGTGAATAAATTCTTTTTCATATTACTTTTTCTTTTGAAAACATTCGTCGGTTTTGCATCAGTTAGCGATAGTTTGACTGTTTCCGTAGATAGCAGTAAAGTAGTTCAAAAACATTTTTCTGAAAATTTAGCTGATAAATATACAGGAACCGATTTTGATTATGAAACTATGGAAGGCGAAGCAGAAAACTTTTTAGGCCGTGCAATCAATTGGTTTTTTAATAAAATAGGAGATATTTTTGGAATAGATATTTCACCAGTAATGTATGAGGTTATCAAATTCATTATCTATGGGTTACTAATTATTTTCGCAATCTTTATTTTGGTGAAATTACTCGTTGGCGATAATGCTTCTTCATTTTTCAGTAGAAAAAGTAAAATGGTCGCTCCGTTAAACATTCAAGAGCAACATATTGAAAACGTAGATCTAGACAGTTATATTAATAACGCTTTAAAGGAAGAAAATTACCGTCTCGCCATTCGGTATATGTATCTTAAATCGTTGAAATTACTTTCATTAAACAATAGTATCGATTGGCATTTCGAAAAAACAAACAGCGATTATTACCGCGAAATTGAAAGTGTTAGCTTGAAAGAAAACTTCAAAAAAATATCTTATCTCTACGATAATATTTGGTACGGCGAGTATGCGTTGGACAAAGCGGGTTTTGAAAATGCCCAAAAAGATTTTGAACGCTTAAACCAAAACCTAAAAAATGCTGGATAAACGTTCAAAAAGAGTACTCTGGATTTTCGGAATCGCTATATTAGCTATTGTGATAACGGAACTCGTGCGCCCAAAACCAATTGATTGGCGACCTAGTTACACTTCGGTTGATAAAATTCCTTTTGGTAGTTTTATATTTTTTCAAGAAATCAATTCCCTTTTTAAAAATGCTGAAATAGAAAAGATTCAAAAAGACCCTTATGAGTTTTTAAAGGATAGTACATACGCACAAAACTCAGCATATATTTTCGTTAACGATGAAATCTTTTTTGATGAAAGGCAAGCAGATGAAGTATTAAAATATGTTGAAAAAGGAAATACAGTTTTCATCTCTTCACGTAGCGTTGGCAATATTTTAGGGGATTCTTTGGGTATTGATTCTTATGCTAGCTATTCAATTCTTGAGGAAGAACTTAAGCCTGCTTTTTTCTCGCCATCATTAAAACATGACTCGCTTCCTGCGTTCAAAAAAGGGGTGCTAAATAGTTACTTCATAGCAATAGATACTTTAAAAACGAAAGCTCTGGGCTATAATGATTCTAAAAAACCCAAACTGGAAGAACTTAACTATATAAAGGTAAACTTCGGAAAAGGAAAATTTTTACTGCATAATTTGCCTGAAACATTTTCAAATTATTATCTGCTGAAAGGAAATGAACAATACGCCGCCAACGTGCTTTCATACATTGAGGCCGATAAAATTTATTGGGATGAATATTTAAAGTCTGGAAAAAAAGTGATCACTTCGCCAATGCGTTTTGTTTTGGATCAAGCGCCACTTTCTTGGGTATATTATGTTTTAATTGGCGGATTGTTAATTTTTGTACTTTTCAAAGGAAAACGTGAACAGCGAATTGTAGAAGTTATGGAACCGCTACAAAATACTTCGGTTGAATTCACAAAAACCATTGGCGATTTATATTTTCAACATAAAGATTACAGCAATATTATTGCGAAGAAAATTACGTATTTCTTAGAAAAATTACGTTCAAAATATTATTTGAACACCAATGAAACCTCAGAAGACTTCATCAAAAAACTGTCTTTAAAAAGTGGAAACACGTTAGAAAACACGCAGAGATTGATGCACTTACTAAAACATTTAAAAGAAAAATCTGTTCACAGTGAAGCCGATTTGCTGGAGCTAAACAAACAAATAGAAGCCTTTAGACTATAACATTATGGAAGAAACACAAGAAAACCCATTAGAATTCAACTCGCGTTTAGATTTAAAAAACCTACAAGAAGCTGTTGAAAAAATTAAAGTAGAATTAGGCAAAGTAATCGTTGGCCAGCACGATATGCTTGAAATGCTTATCATTTCAATATTAACAAACGGACATTCGTTGATTGAAGGCGTGCCGGGTGTTGCAAAAACATTGACTGCAAAATTGTTGGCGAAAACTTTGGCGGTAGATTTTAGTAGGATTCAATTTACGCCAGATTTAATGCCGAGCGATATTTTGGGAACGTCTATTTTCAATGTAAAAACCAGTGAGTTTGAATTTAAACAAGGGCCTATTTTTTCAAATATTGTTTTGATTGATGAAATTAACCGTGCCCCAGCAAAAACACAAGCTGCTCTCTTTGAAGTAATGGAAGAACGCCAAATAACTATGGACGGTACCCAATATAAAATGCAACCGCCATTTTTAGTTTTTGCCACCCAAAACCCTGTAGAACAGGAAGGAACTTATGCATTGCCAGAAGCACAATTAGACCGTTTTCTTTTCAAAATAAATGTGCCTTATCCAAGTTTAGAGGAAGAAATTAACATCCTTGAAAACGAACACAACCGAAAAGATGCGTTGGTTTTAGAAAGTATTCTTCAAGTTTTAAATGCATCTCAAATTGCAGAATACCAACACACAATTAAACAGATTATCATAGAAAGTAATCTGCTGAAATATATTGCCGTAATTACCGATAATACGCGAACAAATGCAAACCTATTTTTGGGAGCATCGCCAAGAGCATCATTAGCAATAATGAATGCTTCCAAAGCTTTAGCAGCGATGAACGGACGTGATTTTGTAACACCAGATGATATTAAAAAAATAGCACCTTCGGTTTTAAGGCACCGAATAATGCTAACTCCAGAACGTGAAATGGAAGGAATAACTGCAGACAAAGTAGTGCAGCAGATTATTGAGACTATTGAAATTCCAAGATAGTGATTTGGGATTCGTTAATTCGAGATTCGATAAACCTTGAATTTTAAATCTTAAACTTTGAATTAATCTAAATTGAAAAAATTTCTAAAAAGCATATACCTAAAAAAGCGATTTTTTATCGTTTTATTTTCACTTGCGGTTCTGTTTGTGGTTTCGTACTTCTTTCAGGAATTGTTTGGGGTGATTAAGCTTTTGTTTTATTTACTTTTAGTGGCCTTTATTTTCGACATTTTCTTGCTTTATAGAAATAAAACTGCAATTCAAGCAGAAAGGTTTCTTCCTGAAAAACTTTCAAATGGCGATGATAATGCTATTGAAATTAGAGTTGTAAATAGATTTCAGTTTAAAACTTCAATTAAAATTATTGATGAACTGCCCATTCAATGGCAGATTCGAGATTTTAAAATTGAATCGCTTTTAAATGTTGCCGAAGAAAAGAAATTTACCTATCAAGTAAGACCAGCTGAGCGTGGCGAATATCATTTTGGAAATTTGAATGTTTTTTCTTCCACAATTTTAGGATTGGTTGCCCGAAAACAACAATTTTCTACTGAAGCGATGGTTCCTAATTATCCGTCATTTCTTCAGCTTAAAAAATATGATTTTATTGCTTTTACTAATAAATTGAAGCTATTCGGACTTAAAAAAATAAGACGAATTGGCCATACAATGGAGTTTGAGCAAATAAAAGATTACACCTCTGGCGACGATATAAGGAATATAAACTGGAAAGCTAGTGCGAAACGAAATAGCCTGATGGTCAATCAATTTCAAGATGAAAAATCGCAACCGGTTTATGCTGTGATTGATAAGGGAAGGGTAATGAAAATGCCTTTCAACAACCTTAGCTTACTGGATTATGCTATAAATGCTACGTTGGTTATTTCGAATATAGTTTTGAAAAAACACGACAAGGCTGGAATGTTTACATTTTCAAGAAAAGTAAATGATCATGTGGTTGCGAAGCGAAGAAGTGCACAAATGTACCTTATTTTGGAAACACTATATAATGTAGAAACCGATTTTTCGGAAAGTGATTTTTCACGCTTGTATGTAGATATTAAACGACATATAAAGCAAAGAAGTTTGCTTTTACTATTCACAAATTTTGAAACTATGGATGCTTTGCACCGTCAGTTGCCATATTTGCAAGCCATTAATAAAACCCATCTTTTGGTTGTTATCTTTTTTGAAAACACTGAATTAAAAGCTTTTATGGGGAAAGAGGCAAAAACAACCCATCAAGTTTTTGAGAAGACAATTGCTGAAAAATTTATCTATGAAAAAAAACTGATTGTAAGTGAATTACATAAATACGGCATACAATCAATACTTACCGCACCCGAAAATCTTACTGTAAATACTATAAATAAGTATTTGGAAATTAAGGCGAGAGGGCTTTTATAACAACTCAGCGTAAAAATCCAACAGTTCAGAAATTGCTTTTTTCTTCTAGGGAGAAATTTTAAGAGATTTGTTTCATAATTAATAATCACTAAAACCTATAATTATGAAAACTATTCTTTTAAGTATCAGTCTAATGTTCACGGCTACTTTTTTGAGTGCACAGAACACTTCAATAACAAATTCAGAAGGAACAACAATTACTGTTTCTGTACCTTGTAAAAGTAATGAGGGCAATGTTTTATTAGGTCTTTATACCGAAGACACATTTTTAAAAGCCGCACCAAATATGAGTGTAAGCGCCGAAATTGTAGATGGAAAAGCAACAGCAACTTTTGAAAATGTACCAGTTGGAACCTATGGTATCTCATTATTTCAGGATAAAAATAACAATAAACAAATGGATTTTGATGCAGGCAGAATGCCTTTAGAGCCTTATGGTGTTTCAAATAATGTAATGAGTTATGGACCTCCACAGTGGAGCGATGCAAAATTTGAAGTTACAGACCAGCCTATTTCAATGGAAATTAGAATGTAATATATTTCAACAACATTAAAAAAAGCCGGATGTTTTACGTCGGGCTTTTCATTATAAATAAAATCTACTTATTTTATTAATAGCTTTTTCTGATATAAAAATTATTTTTGTAAAATCAATTAAAATTTGTCGATTTCAACTTCAACTTCAACTTCATGACAATCACCCAACTTAAATATGTTTTGGCGGTAGCCGAGCAGCAAAATTTTACAAAAGCTGCTGAAAAAACCTTCGTTACGCAACCTACACTAAGTATGCAAATTCAAAAACTAGAAGACGAACTTGAAATTTTAATTTTTGATAGAAGCAAAAAACCAATTGAACTCACTTCTGTTGGTAAAAAAATAGTAGAGCAAGCCAGAAATATTGTAAACGAATCTGAAAGAATGCAAGATGTTGTAGATCAGGAAAAAGGATTTATTGGCGGAACATTTAAATTGGGAATAATTCCAACAGTAATGCCCACACTATTACCTATGTTTTTGAAAACCTTTGCAAACCATTATCCGAAAGTGCAATTAAAAATTGAAGAATTAAATACCGATGAAATAATAACTAAAATTAACGATGGTTATTTAGATGCTGCAATTGCCGCAACGCCTTTGCAACAAGACAAAATAAAGGAGCGACCTTTATATTATGAACCGTTTGTGGGTTATATTCCTAACAACCACCGTTTGGCGTCTACAGAAAAAATTGAAATAGCAGATTTAGATCTTAACGATATTTTACTTTTGGAAGACGGCCATTGCTTCCGCGATGGTATTATTAATCTTTGCAAAGCTTCAAAAAATGGTAGTGGTGAAAAATTTCAACTAGAAAGTGGAAGTTTTGAAACCCTAATAAAACTTGCAGATGAAGGTTTGGGAATGACGCTACTGCCCTATTTACATACATTCGATATTTCTGATGCTCAATCTAAAAATTTAAAAAATTTTAAAGAACCATCTCCAGCGCGCGAGGTGAGCTTGATCTATAGTAAAAGTGAATTAAAAATGCAGATAATTAACGCTTTATACGATATTATATCGGGCGTAATTAGAGGAGCGATCGCTTTTCAGGACGTTAAGATTATTAGTCCTATGAAAAAGTAGGCTCGCAATTCATCGTGAACAAAGTAAACAAATACCAAAAACTAAAAAATCCCGCCGATTTCTCGACGGGATTTTTTATGGATTTAAATAGATTAAACATTGATTTAATTGGGGGTTCTGCTTGATAAGAGAGTCTATCCAGAGTTTAAGCTCCTCTACTTCATACGGAAGCAATCTGGTTAGCGCTTTCTTCAATTCCTTGCAGAACAAATTGACGTCAAAACTTACTTTTGAGAGTACAGCTTTGGTGTAATCAAACATTGCTCTTGCCATAGCTAATTAAGGTTTTTAATTAAATGAGATTAAGTAGCTTTTTAATCAATAGGCGAATGTTTTTGTTTTAATTAGATTTAAATATAACAATTATAAACCAATAAAATTATAATTCGAATGTTTTTAACTTTGTTAAAAATTTGTTAACTAAGAAGTAAAAGCTTATAAAGCTTTAATAGACGGTAGTTTAAATTATTTAAGTTTTAGCGTCCATTCAAATTCAAAAATAGAAACTACATCGCCATTCGCATCTTTCCCTTCAGATTTCATCCAGACGGTTTGACCTTCACTGGTAAGAATAGTTTTTTTTATAGCTTCATCTATACTCACTACACATAGGAACCCGAAAAATCGGGTTTAATAATTTGAAAATT
>CAZFUX010000114.1:0-7841 GCA_964522085.1 uncultured Aequorivita sp. | reverse complement strand
TTCCCAATTTCTGTTCTTATTTTGGTAGCTTAATGTAGATTTTGATCGGGCTTTTTTTTAGATTTCTACTTTTAAATTTACATTAATACTTCGCCCAATATTGAAGATTCCATCCGGTTTAAATCGTGATAGGTGCGAAACGTATGCTTTATCTGTTAGATTAGTTCCGTTTATTCCTAACTTCAACAAAATTTTTTGAAGTTGAAAACTACTTTCAATTCCTGCGCTTAATAGCGAATAACCACCTGTTCTAGTTTCAAACTCGCTTGCATTTTTTTGGTCGAATGTGTTTTCAAGCGTTGCAAAAACTGAACTTGATTTTCGAGTTTTTCCATTGCGGAATTCTACACTGAATGTATTGCGAAGTGAATTTGCTGGAATTAAAGGTAAATAATTATCAGTGTTCAACTTGCCGGTAACGGTTTCAAAACTGCTTTCAAAGTGAAGCCAATCTAGAGGATGCGGATGCAAGTGAAAGCCAAATTCGCCACCGTAAAGTTTAGCATTATCTTGTAAATAATCAAAAACCTGTTCTTCATCAATAACCTCATTTGTAGGTGAAATGAATATATAATCGTTCACGGCATTATAAAATCCGTTGGCAAAAATTTCAATATGCTCATTTCTGTATTCTAAAGCAACATCGGTTTGAAAATTCTGTTCGTTCGTTAAGTTTTGGTTTCCTTTTTCGTATCTATTAGTACCTTCGTGAACACCGTTGGATGTTAATTCGGCTAAATTTGGAGCTCTAAAACCACTTGCTAGATTTATACGTGTTGAAAAGTTTTTAAACAAATCTAATTTTGCACCTAAAGCTCCCGTAAAACTTGTGAATGATTTATTTAAAGCAGGAATAAATTCTGCATCTTGAGGATTTCGTGCAGCTTCACTTTCAATTCTTCGTGAATCGAAACGAACTCCAGCTTGAAAATCTACTTTTTCTAAATGATAATGTGAAGTTGCCAAAACCCCGATATCAGTAGTATTAGCATCAGGAATTAATATTTCTTCACCTTCATTTTTATTGTTTTGAAACATTCCTTGTAATCCGATAATGGTTTCAAAATTCCCCAATTCTGGAAGGTTATATTTCACATCATAATTAAAAGTATTCAGCTTTAATCTAAGAGCAGCTACATCTGGTTCATCTTCAAACTCACGACGATCATTAAACAAATACCCTGCTTTAATATCTAAGCTTGAATTATTGAAAAACACTGTATTATCAAAACTTAAAATATGGTTGTCTACTTCCTGAAAAGGGAGCTCCAGATCTTTTGAATGTGTTTGTTCACCAATTTCTTCCGCAATACCAATATTTGAGCGGTTGTAATTATAACGAACGGTCGATTTAAATTTTGAACCTAAATACTGAACCCCAGTTTTTAAATCTTTTTCATTAAAACGAGTGTTAGTAACGCGGTAATCTGCTCCAGATTTATAATCGCTAAAGGCTGAGTAGGAACCACGAGCCAAAAATTTCAGCTTTTCACCTGAAGTTTTAATTCCCAGATTTGTAGAGGTTCCTAAAGTATTTGAAAAGTAGGTACTACTCAAATCGCCATGGGTTTCACCCGAAATTACAAACCTTTCAGGATTCAAATAAAGCACGCCACCCAAAGCATCGCTGCCATATAAAAGAGATGCTGGGCCTTTAATTACTTCTACGCTTTCTACACCAGCTTCGTTTATACCTAACCCATGTTCGCCGCCAAACTGTTGGTTTTCAAGCCTAACGCCTTGAGTGTACGTTAAAACTCGATTGGAGCTTAACCCACGAATTACAGGTTTCCCAATACCAGTTCCAGTAGAAATAATATTGACTCCTGCAATGTTTTTAATTCCATCTGCAAGAGTTACGGCTCCTGAAGAATTTAAAGATTCGGTAGAAATTCGTTCCACTTTCATCACATTATCACTTTGTAATTTATGAAAAGGAGTGGAAACGATTACTTCTTCCATTTCTACGGCGCTTTCTTCCATTTCAAGGTTTTCAGTACTATTTTGATTGTTCGAAAAATTTATTTTTTTCGAAATTGTAGCAAATCCCATAAGTGAAAAAATCACGTTATAGTTTCCGTCGGGAATATTGTTTAGTATAAAATTTCCATCAAAATCTGCAACCGTTCCCTTTTCAAGTTGCGGAATGTAGATTGTTGCTGATACAGGTTCGTTTGTTTTTTTTGAAGTTATAGTTCCTGTTAAAGAATTTTGTGCGCTCGCAGTGGTATATATAAATAGTACCACAAGCAAGCATAAAATATTTTTCATACTTTTTTGAGTTTTAAAATGAATTTAATAAAATGTAATTGTTAAAAAATCAAGAAAGTAGAGGAGGACCTCTTAAAAAATAATGTGTAGTTTTTTGATTGAATTCAGGAAATAAATATACAGTTTCCGTTTTTTGAAAACCTTCTATTACAACAAAGGCAGGAAGCTGTTGTGGTGTAAAATTAAAGATTGAAAAATGAAAATCACAGACAGAACAGTCTAATTGCTTTTCGTGGAAATGTGTAGAAAAATCTGTGCAAGCCTCATGTTTGTGATCTTCAAAAGTATGTGCAAACTGAATAAAAGTAGGAAACAACAGTGCGAACGAAAAGATCGTTGCTGCAATTATTTGTATTACATTCTTTTTAAAAACTGTCATTGCTTAAATAAAAACTTAAGTCCCATACTACTAAGCATTTTCTTTACAAAGTTCCAAAAAAAAGTAAATTCTCCAAATACCCATCCGAAAAATACCAGAAGCACTTGATAGATTGGAAAAATAACCAAAATTCGAAATGGCCAATAAATATACCAGCCCATTTCTCTTTTTATTTCAAAAAAATCTGTTATAGGAGCAGCTAGTTTTGTAGCAGAACTTCCTGTAATAGCAAAGACAAGAAATATTATAAAAAGTTGGCCGTTGGTTTCAATATTCCAACGTTCTTTAAGCTTCCTCAATTTCTTCCTCCTATAAATTTCTGTTTGTATTTATCCTGAAAATAAACAAAGTAGTTGTAAAGTAGATAATTTACTTCGTATCCATAATCAACGGTAGGATCATAATTTATTTGTTCTGTATAAAGATTTGGTGAGTATCGTTGTGGTTGCAGTACTCGATTATTATAATCTGAAACAAATATTCGGTTTTTGGACTCCAAATATTGTTGTCCGTAAAAGCCACGTTTGGGTTGCGTAGCAAGCCAAGAATTAAAGCCAACCTCAATAATCATTATTTCGTAATCTAGGCTGTCGTTTTCAATACGAAGGGTGTCTTTTTTGGTTGTTTCTGAAAAAGAACCATTCATTGCGCTGTTGCCAGTTCCACAGCTATAAATTGCAGTAGAAATGGCCAAGATGAGTAAAAAGTTTTTCATAATATGAAATTTTGGTAAAGTTAAGAAATGTGACAAGAAGAGAAAGGGATTTAACTATTAAATGAAATTTCTATTTTCCGAATAAACCACCTAAAAGGTTTCCAATTCCACCACTTTTCTGGTTTCCACCACCGAGTACCATTCCTGCAATATCGTCTATTACGCTACCATCATTATTACCATCAAGTAAAGATTCAATCATTGATTGTTGTTGGGGTTGTTGGCTACTTCCGCCACCCATAAGACCGCCAAGCAAATCACCAATTCCAGAATTTGAGTTTACATTTTGTTTTTGTTTTCCTAAATATCCTAATAAAATTGGCGCTGCAACTGTTAGAATTTTCATAACCGCACCTGCGTCTAATCCAGATTTTTTTGAAAGTGCATTTACTGCATTTCCTTCAGATCCTCCTAGGATGTGACCTAAAATGCCAGCTCCATCTTGTTTTACTGTTTCATCTACACCGCCGCCAAAAAGACCGCCTAAGTTATCTAAAATGCTACCATCGTGCTTACCGCTTAAAGCACCCATTAAACTAGCTGCTCCACTTTCTGTGCTTGCGTTACGTTTCATGGCACCCATAAGAATAGGCATTGCCATTGCTACAACCGAGGCTGTTTTATCAGCTGGTTGATTGGTTTCTTGGCTTATACCGCCAATAATCTGTTTTCCGAGGTCGCTGTTTAATAAATCTAAAATTCCTGACATTTATTTTATATTAAAAAATTAAGAATGTAAGTTACTTAAAATGAGTAATATTAAAAAAAAATTTAAATTATTTACATAAAAGGGCAATAATCTGGCTTGCTAATTCTTCTCCAATCCTGTCCTGAGCCTCATCGGTTGCAGCACCAATATGCGGAGTAAGTGAAATTTTACCGTTCATTAATACTTTAACAGAAGGCGTTGGTTCATTTTCAAAAACATCTAATGCCGCAAATGAAACCTTACCATCTTCAAGAGCTTCCAAAAGAGCATTTTCATCAAGAATACCCCCTCGGGCAGCATTTACAATACCTACACCATCCTTCATTTTTGAAATTTCTTCTTTACCAATTATATAACCTGATTGTGAGGGCACGTGTAAACTTATAAAATCACTATGTTTTATTAATTCATCAATTGGAGCCGTTTTTATTTTAAGTGTTATCTCTTGACCGTCATAAAAATCAAGTGTAATATCTGCCTCGCCTACTTGGTGGTCGCTGGCAATTACCTTCATTCCACAGCCCAAGGCTATTTTTGCTACTTGGCGACCTATTCTTCCAAAACCGATAATTCCTAATGTTTTACCTCTCAATTCTCGTCCACCACCATAATTCTTCTTCATTTCTTTGAATTTGGTGTCGCCGTCTAAAGGCATATTTCGGTTAGAATCGTGTAAATAACGAACACCACCGAAAAGGTGTGCAAAAACAAGCTCGGCAACAGATTCTGAAGATGCCGCAGGAGTGTTTATTACATGAACTTCGTTTGTACGGGCATAGTCCACATCAATATTATCCATACCAACACCGCCACGACCAATTATTTTTAGCGAGGGACAATTATCAATAATATCCTTACGGACATTTGTAGCACTTCGTACTAAAAGCACATCAACTTTATGCTCCTTAATATAGTTTTGAAGCTGCTGTTGTGCCACGTGTACTGTGAGTACTTCAAAACCTTCATTTTCTAATGCTTTTATTCCACTTTTTGAAATTCCGTCGTTTGCTAGTACCTTCATTTAAATTGGTTTTTTCTCTAAATCCCTAAATGCGATTTTTTAACGAGGTAATTTATTTTAAATTTATTAATATTTATTTCCCTTTTGTGGGATAGAAGGATTACTTAAGCTCCTTTTTCTATTGCCTGCATTACATCTACCAACACCTGTACACTTTCTATCGGTAGGGCATTATACATTGATGCACGATAACCGCCAACACTTCTGTGGCCATTCAAGCCATTTATTCCCGCTTGTTTTAGGTGATCGTCGAATGTTGCTTTTAATTCTTCATTTCTTAAATTAAATGTGGCATTCATTTTTGACCGGTCTTCTTTATTAGTTACGTAGCCTTCAAATAATGAATTTCTGTCAATTTCATTGTAAAGAAGCTCCGCTTTTTTATTATTTACTTTTTCAATTGCTGAAATCCCGCCTAAATTTTTTAACCATTGTAATGTTAACATAGAAACATAAATAGGGAAAACTGCAGGTGTATTATACATGCTGTCCTTTTCTATATGCTGTTTATAATTGAGCATGGAAGGAATAGCACGTGAAACTTTACCGAGAATTTCTTCTTTAATTACAACTAAGGTTGTTCCTGCAGGGCCCATATTTTTCTGCGCTCCAGCATAGATTAAACTGAATTTTGAAAAGTCGAGCTCACGTGAAAAAATATCGCTACTCATATCACAAACCAGAGGGATATTGGTTTCAGGGAAACGTTGCAATTGCGTGCCAAAAATGGTGTTATTGCTAGTGCAGTGAAAATAATCTGCATCTGAAGGTATGCTGTAATTTTTTGGTATAAAGTTGAAGTTTTCACTTTTTGAAGTGGCTACTTCTACAACTTCGCCAAACATTTTTGCTTCTTTTATTGCTTTATCACTCCAAGTTCCTGTGTTTAGGTAAGCTGCTTTTGTTTCCAAAAGATTGTAAGCCGCCATTAAAAACTGAAGACTTGCGCCACCTTGTAAAAATAAAGCTTTATAGCCTTTATTTTGAAGTCCTAAATGTTCTAGCGCTAAACTACAGGCGTTATCCATTACTTCTACAAAATCCTTGCTTCGGTGGGAGATTTCAATTAAAGAAAGATTAGAGTTGTTAAAATTTAAAACGGCATCGGCAGATTTCTGTAAAACCGATTGTGGTAAAATGCAGGGTCCTGCACTAAAATTATGTTTTTTCATTGTATGAAAATTTATATTGCAAAAGTGCGAATTATGCGACTAAATATGTAGGAATTAACAATTAGTTATCAAGGAAGTTTTAACAAAAAATCTACTGTGTCTACACCGTCTGCATAATCCCATAAATCGGGGTTTTGCGCTTTTCCGAAAGGTATTTCATTGGGTAAACCAACTTTTGTAACCAGACATTGAATGTTTTCAGCCTCTGCTTCTAATTTCTTTTTTACTGCATATTTAGAAGTATATTTTTCATAAAAAAGCACTGAAATAGGAGAGAAGAAGCCTGTGTCTTCTTTCAGCAACATAAATTCGTTATCCAATAATGGGAAACTGTCCATTAAGTAAACAGCCTTGTTATAATCGTAATTATTGATGTATTTGTGGTTGTGAATAATTTCTTTCCAACTAAACATACCTTTAAAGAAAGGCTCAAAATTATAATCTTCAGGAATATATATTTTTGAAACATTGCGGCAGCCAAGCCCGAAATACTTGAAAACATCATTAGCAAGGTTTTCTAAATCTTCTATGGTTTCTTCTCCTGTTAAAACAGCAACCGAATTTCTATTTTTTCGGATTATGTTTGGGTGTTTTCCGAAGTAATAATCAAAATAGCGTGCGGTATTGTTGCTTCCTGTGGCAATTACGGCATCAAAATCCTTCAATCTTCCTTCTGTAAATTCAATGTAATTTTTGAATTCGGGTTCAATAGAAATTAATTTTTTAGCAAGAAAAGGAAGCAATGTTTTATCGTTTGAAGATAGCTTCGCCAAAACGGTATTGCCCGTAATTAAAACCGAAAGGAAATCGTGAAAACCAACCAGCGGAACGTTTCCTGCCATAATAATAGCAACTGTTTTTGCTTCAGTTTCTTTCAAATTATATTTTGAAATCCATTGCTGGAGATTTTCTTCAGAAAGTACTTCACCCCAACTTTTAAGCGAAAACTTTATATTGTTCTGAGTAAACCAACCATTCTCGGCTTCGGCTTTTCTTAAAATTGCTTCAACTTCAACTTCAACTTCGTCTTCAACTTTAATTTCAATGAGAAACTTGCCTAATTCGATAAGAGCGTTAATTCTGTCTTTTAATTGCATACTTGTTTGGAGTTGCCCATAATAGGCATTAAATTTGCGCAAAGTTAGAAAAAGTAAATACCATGGCAATTATAATAACAGACGAATGTATAAACTGCGGAGCTTGTGAGCCCGAATGCCCTAACACTGCTATCTACGAAGGTGCAGACGATTGGAAATACGCAGACGGAACCGATCTTGAAAGTAAAGTAGTTTTTCCAAACGGAAAACAGGTAGATGCTAACGAGACACAAGAGCCAGTTAGTGACGAAATATATTTTATAGTACCCGATAAGTGTACCGAGTGCAAGGGTTTTCATGACGAGCCGCAATGTGCCGCCGTATGCCCAGTGGATTGCTGCGTGCCAGATGAGGACCACGTAGAAAGCGAGGAAACTCTTTTGGCAAAACAGGCGTTTATGCACAAGGAGTAATAACTAAAATTGTCTAGTCCTAAATAACCGATACCGATTATTAAAGGATTAAATTTATTAATTA
>CAZFUX010000113.1:0-7849 GCA_964522085.1 uncultured Aequorivita sp. | reverse complement strand
ATTTTCAAATTATTAAACCCGATTTTTCGGGTTCCTATGTGTAGTGAGTATATATTATGTTGACCGCCATGTATTGTTTTAGTATTGAATTTCATAACTATTTTGAATTATTTAAAATGAAAATCAGCAATTTTGAAACTATATTCTAGGTTTTAATATAACTTTTGTAATAGCTGGTTTTAAAATTATTACTTTTGAAAAAGTAAATGTAATAGTTTACGTTGTGATTGCTAACCATCTAATTCTTTTACCTATGAAAAACAAAGTTATATTCGTTGCCTTAATTACACTTATTGCGATGAGCTGCGACAGAGAAAAAAAGATTGAAATTTCTTCTGAAAGTTTTACTGAAAAAGAACTCCCTATTTGCAAAGACAGTAACTGTCCCGAAATAACCATTAATTATGTTACTGTATTTGGTGATAATGCTATTTCTGAAAAAATAAATAGCAAGATTAACGATTTTATATTTCGTTCCTTATTAATAAGCGAAGACACTATTCCCACTGCAAAAACCATTAAAGAAGCGGCAATTGGTTTTGTGGAAAGCTACAATTCAGACAAAGCCCAATTTCCTGATATGGCAGGAGAATATTTTGCCGAAATTACGGTAAATGAAATTTATACCTCGCCAGAACATATTTGTATAGAAATGCGCCAATATCTTTTTACTGGAGGCGCACACGGTTATGGCACTACATCATTTTTAAATATTGACCCTAAAACTGGAGATGAACTCACTTCAAAAGAACTTTTTAAAAATAAAAATAAATTTACTGCTTTTGCTGAAAAAGAGTTTCGTGCGCAACAAAAAATTACAGAGAAACAATCCATAAATGATACTGGTTTTTGGTTTGAAGATGAAAAATTTTATTTACCAAAAAGCGTTGGTTTTATTAAAGATAGCTTGATATTTGTTTATAACCAATACGAAATTGCTAGTTATGCAGATGGTCCTATAGAGCTAAAAATTGCGATGAAAGATGCCGAACCTTTCCTAAGGAATAATTAATTTTGAAACATGCAAAAAGTATACTATTTATCAACTTGCGATACTTGTAAACGCGTAATGAATGAAATTGAAATACCTTCATCTTTTATAAAACAAGACATAAAAACTCAGGGAATAACCGAGGAAGAATTAGATGAACTTTTTAACCTAACCGATAGTTACGAAGATCTTTTCAGCCGAAGGGCAAAATTATACCAAGAACGAAATTTAAAAAATGAAAGTCTTGAAGAAGAAGATTTCAAACACCTAATTTTGGAGTATTACACTTTTTTGAAACGTCCTGTAATAGTGAATAACGACAAAATCTTTATTGGCAGTAGTCCTAAAACCGTTGCAGCTGCTAAAAAATCTATTCAAAACAATTGAAAAACAAAAGGGCTCTCGCACTTCTTGCGGCAACAACCGCAAGTTTTATTTATGGTATAAACCATACTATTGCAAAAGGGTTAATGCCAGATGTTATAAATCCTTTCGGCTTTATTTTGTTGCGTGTTAGTGGGGCTGCGTTGGTGTTTTGGATTATAAGTTTATTTCTTCCTTCAGAAAAAGTGGAACGCAAAGATTGGTGGCGTTTTATAATCTGTGCCTTTTTTGGAATGGTACTTAATATGCTTTCATTTTTTAAAGGTTTAAGTCTTTCCACACCAATAAATAGCTCCGTAATTATTACACTTTCACCTGTACTTTTATTAATACTTTCTGCCCTAGTTTTAAAAGAACGTATTACTTGGGTAAAAAGTTTGGGTATTTCTTTAGGACTTTCTGGAGCACTTTTACTAGTGATCTTTGGTTTAAAAGCGCAACCAAATGCACCAAATATTCCGTTGGGAAATTTCCTTTTTATTGTGAATGCAGCTTCCTATTCGGTGTATTTAATACTTGTGAAACCACTAACAAAAAAATACAGTGCAATTACTCTGATGAAATTTCTCTTCCTATTTGCATTCTTAATAAACCTGCCGATAGGTTTTCAGGAATTTTCAGAAGTAAACTGGACAAGCCTTCCTTTTGAAGTTGTTTGGAAACTAGTTTTCGTAGTTTTAGCCACTACTGTACTCACATATCTTTTCAATATTTTTGCATTAAAGCAATTAAGCCCTTCAACCATTGGCGCATTTATTTATTTGCAACCTTTGGTGGCAGCTGTTTTTGCAATATTAATGGGCGTAGATTCTTTAAGTCCATTACGCATTGGCGCAGCTGTTTTAATATTTACAGGCGTTTATCTTTCAACCATAAAGCGAAAAGGCATTTAAAATATTTCTTAACATTTATTTATTGCTTCTTTCGTTACATGGTGTGTATTTTTAATGTTGAACTTAAAAACATACAACCATGAAAACCGAAGACATTACAAAAAACCTCGTAAATTGGTGTAACAATGGCGAAGAAGCACGCTGCGACCAAGAACTTTATAGCCCAAACATAGTAAGTATTGAAGCCCAAGGCGAAAATCCTGTATCTAAAGGGATGGACGAAGTAGCCAAAAAAGGCCAATGGTGGAAAGACACTTTTGAAGTACATAACTGGAAAACCAGCGAGCCTATTGTGGCAGACAATTGGTTTAGCGTGCGTCATGATATTGACACAACCCACAAACCAAGTGGTAACAGACAAAAAATGAGCGAATTAGCTGTTTATCAGGTAAATGACAGTAAAATTGTGAATGAGCAATTCTTCCACGATGTAGAATAAACTACTAAAAAAATGGGTTATTGAGTTATTTGTCAAAAACGACACTAATTCAATAACCCATTTGTTTTTTAAACGATTTACTTATAACAAATCCACTGGCTTCATTCCGTACTTGCGAGTATCTTCTTTGGTAAGTACTTTAAAATCTTCCGTTTTATCGAAAGCTCCAAATATATTATATACCTCGTCGGTTAATTCCGTTAACTTTCTAGTATCAAGATCTATCCACGCACCCATCATTTCACAGCGGGCTAGATTTTTGCCTTTTTCATCATAAAAATTATGAAGAAACTGAAAAAACATGCCATTTTCTGAAAGTCCTTTTAGTTCAAGTGAAACCGTGATAGGCTTATCAGGGAATGACTCCTTGAAATAAAACATATGCTCGTATAACGCTACGGGTGCCAAATTATAAGCTATTAAATGTTTTTGGCCCAATCCACTTTCTAAAAACAGACTCATTCTAGTGTGGCTCATATAATCTATATAGGCGCTATTGCGTAAGTGGCGATTGGCATCTACATCGCTCCAGCGTATTTCAAATTGTTTTGCGTACATCTTTAAATTTTTCTGCAAATTTAAGCTACTTTTGTTATGCAAGCATAGCAAATCTGTTCAGTTTGTGTTAATATTTTTTAATAAATGCCTCTCATAAAAAGCAATTATACCCCACAGTTTCCTTTTAAAAATGGACATTTTTCTACCATATACTCAGCAAAGCTTCGTCCGTTGCCTAGGTTGTTACAAGAACGTGAACGGTTACGATTAGCAGATGGCGATTTTATAGATATTGATTGGTCTTTTGCTGAAAAGCCTTCACATAAAGTTGCAATTCTACTTCACGGATTAGAAGGAAATGCTCAACGCATTTATATTAAAGGACAAGCTGAAATTTTGGTTAAAAATGGCTGGGATATTGCCGCGGTAAACTTTCGCGGTTGTAGCGGTGAGGCAAATCTTAGTTATCAATCCTACAACGCTGGTAAAACTGACGATTTGGAAGCGGTTATAAATTCAATTCTAAAAAAAGACAATTATAATGAAATTGCCTTGGTAGGTTTCAGCCTAGGCGGAAATTTAGTTTTGAAATATTTAGGCGAGCGTGAATCTTTTCCGAAGGAAATAAAAAAAGCAGTCGCTATCTCAACTCCGCTAAGTTTAAAAGGGTCTTTGGAGTCGCTAAACGAATTTTCCAATTGGATTTATCAAACTTCTTTCTTAATAAATCTTCGGAAAAAGTACAAAGCAAAAATGAAGGATTTTCCAGAAAAAATGACAGTTTCAGATTACAAAAAAATTACTTCTCTTTTAGAATTTGATAACGTTTACACAGCACCCGCACACGGTTTTAAGGATGCTTATGAATATTATGAAAAAAACAGCAGCTTACAATTTCTTCCAAATATAAAAATTCCTGTTTATATCTTAAATGCAGAAAATGACAGTTTTCTTTCTACAGATTGTTACCCAATAGGATTAGCTTCGAAAATGAAAAATCTGCATCTAGAAATACCAAAATATGGTGGCCATGTAGGTTTTCATCAAACCAACAAATTGTATCATAGCGAAGTGAGAACATTACAGTTTTTACAAGAATCATTTTAATAAAATCACTGCTAACTACCGTCTAAAGACTATCGACTATTTTACTACCTTTGTCCACAACAAACTAAGACTATGATCCAATCCATGACTGGCTACGGCAAAGAAGTTGTCCAATTGCCATCCAAAACTATTACCATCGAAATTAAATCCCTTAACAGCAAAGGGCTTGATCTTAACACGCGCGTGCCTTCTGCATATCGTGATAAAGAGCTTGAAATTCGTGATTTGCTTGCAAAATCTTTGCAACGAGGTAAAGTAGATTTTTCACTTTATGTTGAAGATACAGGTAGAGAAGTTTCTACGCAACTCAATGAAAGTGTTGTAACACAATACATAAAGCAGCTTGCAAATGTAGTAAACGGCGAGCCTGTAGAGCTTTTAAAAATGGCGGTTCGTATGCCCGATGCAATGAAAACTGAGCGTGAAGAAATTAATGAAAGTGAATACAAATTCATTTTAAAAGGAATTGACAAAGCACTGGAAGCCATTAATAAATATAGAACTGATGAAGGTTCGGTCTTGGAAAATGATTTTTTAGACAGGATAAAAACTATTTCAAAATTACTTGAAGACGTAATTGCTATAGACCCTGAACGCGTAGATGCCGTTAAAGAAAGACTTCGCAAAGCAGTTTCAGACATAAAAGAAAAGGTTGATGAAAACCGTTTTGAACAGGAATTAATCTATTATTTAGAAAAACACGATATTACTGAAGAAAAAGTTCGGCTAAAAAATCACTTAGATTATTTTGAGGAAGCTCTTAATTCAAACGATTCCAACGGAAAAAAATTAGGTTTTATTACACAAGAAATAGGTCGAGAAATAAATACCATTGGTAGCAAAGCAAATTATGCGCCAATGCAGCAGGTAGTGGTGCAAATGAAGGATGAGTTGGAGAAAATTAAGGAACAAGCTTTAAATGTACTTTAGAGAGTAGATAAAACTTTACCAAGACAATTTTAAACTTTGAATTTTGAATAATAAAAAAGACGGTAAATTAATAGTGTTTTCGGCACCTTCGGGAAGTGGAAAAACTACCATTGTGCAACATTTACTGAAACAGGAAGATCTTAATTTAGAATTTTCAGTTTCATGTACTTCCCGTGAAGTGCGTGGCGATGAAAAGGATGGCGAAAATTACTATTTCATATCGCTGAAAGATTTTAAGCAACACATTAAAAATGAAGACTTTTTGGAATGGGAAGAAGTATATCGCGATAACTTTTATGGTACTTTAAAATCTGAAGTAGAACGAATATGGAGTCACGGCAAAAATGTTATTTTTGATATTGATGTAGCCGGAGGACTCCGAATTAAAAAGAAATATCCAGACAGAACGCTTGCTGTTTTTGTAAAACCACCAAGCATAGATGAGCTGAAAATTCGTTTGAAAAAACGTAAAACCGAAAGTGATGAACGTATTAATATGCGTATTGCAAAGGCTTCGGTAGAATTGGCTACTGCACCGCAATTTGACAAAATCATCAAAAATTACGATTTGGAAATAGCCTTGAAGGATGCGCATGATTTGGTGGCAGATTTTATAAAAAAGAAATAAGATTGAAGGGAAATCTAAATTTTTAAACTCATAAACTTCTATACTCATCGACTCATTTTCTAAAAAAACAGGACTCTATTTCGGTACTTTCAACCCCATCCACATTGGGCACTTGATTATTGCCAACCACTTAGTAGAGTTTAGTGATTTGGATGAAGTTTGGTTTGTGGTTACACCTCACAATCCACATAAAAAGAAGAAAACGCTTTTAGAAGACCATCACCGTCTTGCAATGGTCCGAATTGCTGTGGAAGAGTATCCAAAATTACAAGCAAGTAATGTAGAATTTGATCTTCCGCAGCCAAATTATACCGTGAATACTTTGGTTTATTTGGAAGAAAAATACCCTGAAAAACATTTCTGTATAATTATGGGTGAGGACAATTTGAAAAGTCTTCATAAGTGGAAAAACTATGAAGTTCTTTTAGACAAATATTCCATTTATGTTTACCCAAGAGTTTCTGAAGGAACTGTGGAAACTCAATTTGATAATCACAAAAAGATAGCGAAAGTTGATGCTCCTATAATTGAGCTTTCTTCAACTTTCATTCGTAAAGGTATTAAGTTTGGCAAAAACATACAGCCAATGCTTTCTGCAGAAGTTTGGAAGTACTTGGATGAAATGAATTTCTACAAATAAAAAAACCGCTCCACCAAATTAACACTTGCGGAGCGGCCTTAACTAAATAACCAACCAAAAATTATTGAAACTACTTTCATCTTGAAGCCAATTTCATTTCAATAATCATTAGCCATAACGCTATATTAACAAGCAGCATTGCGTAGAGTTTATTAATCTACTGTTAAATGTTTCGAATTGATTTATGTACATTTGAAATTAGACTAGAAGAAGAAGATTATAGAAGAAAGAATGAAATCTAGTTTTTCAAATTAAAAATATTTTATGCCAGAAAAACCAAAATTTGCAGTCTTTGGCGGCGGAAGCTGGGGCACTGCAATTGTAAAAATGCTATGCGAAAACTTAGATGAAGTAGGCTGGTATATGCGAAATCAAGAATCTTTAGATTTCATAAAGGAACACCGTCACAACCCAAACTATTTAAGCTCGGTGGAGTTTAATTTGAAGCAATTAAAGCTTAGTAATAATATAAATAAGACTGTTTCTGAAGCAGATTATTTAATCTTCGCAATTCCTTCAGCTTTTCTCCATAAAGAGCTTGAAAAGCTTACAATTTCTTTGGAAGACAAAGTAGTTTTTTCAGCAATTAAAGGAATAGTTCCCGAAACCAGTTTGATTGTTGGCGATCATTTCAACACACATTATAAAGTTCCGTTTAATAATATAGGTGTTATTTCTGGACCTTGCCATGCCGAAGAAGTTGCATTAGAACGCTTAAGTTATTTAACCATTGCCAGTGCCGATGACGAAAAAGCACAAATTGTGGCAAATGTATTGAGCAGCGATTATATAAAATGCACAACAAGCGATGACGTTCTTGGTACTGAATATGCCGCAATGCTTAAAAACATATACGCAGTTGCAGCAGGAATTGCGCACGGGTTAGGTTATGGCGATAACTTTCAAAGTGTATTGATGAGTAATGCCATTCGTGAGATGAAAAAGTATGTAAAAAAAGTTCATAAAATGAAGCGCGATATTAACGATTCCGCTTATTTAGGAGATCTTTTAGTAACTGGATACTCAGTTTTTAGTAGAAATAGATTATTCGGAACCATGATAGGAAAAGGCTACACCGTAAAAAGTGCCCAACTAGAAATGAGTATGATTGCTGAAGGATATTATGCCACAAAAAGCGCATACTTACTAAACCAACAAAGAGGAAAGAAAAAGGCCAAAACACCTATAATTGATGCGGTTTACGAAGTTCTTTATGAAAAAAAAGATCCGAAAAAAACTTTTAAGAAACTTACTGAAAAGTTAGATTAAAAAAGGAAAGCCCCGCAAATATACTCACTACACATAGGAACCCTAAAAATCGGGTTTAATAATTTGAAAA
>CAZFUX010000112.1:0-7920 GCA_964522085.1 uncultured Aequorivita sp. | reverse complement strand
GAGGAATTTAAAAAGAAAATTCTAAATTTGAAAGGTAAACAAGTTGTCAACTTAATACAACAACCTTGTGAAACTTAACAATAATGGATATAAAAAACGCACAAAAAGCAGTTGATGAATGGATACAAGAATACGGTGTCCGTTATTTTAATGAGCTCACAAACATGGCGCAACTTACAGAAGAAGTAGGTGAAGTAGCCCGGATAATAGCCCGTCGCTATGGCGAACAAAGCGAAAAAGAAAGCGATAAAAATAAAGATTTGGGCGAAGAGCTTGCAGATGTTATTTTTGTAGTACTCTGCCTTGCAAACCAAACAGGCGTTGATCTTGAAGAAGCTTTCAATAAAAAGTTGGACATTAAAACCAAGCGCGACCACGACAGGCATCACAACAACGAAAAACTAAAATAAATGTTCAAAAAAGTAATAAATACTAAAGGTTTTTGGAAATCGGTGTTTTCCTTAGCAATAGCTTTTGCTATACTTTTCGCAGTTGTTAAATGGGCTATTGAAGGTTTTGAATTAGCTTTTTTTGCTGAAAGAAACCCTTTATTGTTTTTTGCCACACTACTTCTTGCGGGTTTTATATATGGATTTTTTGTAACCTTCGGAAAGTTTAGAGCTAAATTGAAAGAAAAAGAATCGGGCAAATGAAAGCCAATCTAAACCGTGGAAATTTCCCGAAAGAAAACATAAAAATCTGCATCAGCGGTTCTAAAAGCGAATCGAATAGAATGTTGATTCTACAAGCACAATTTCCAAATATTTCAATAGAAAACCTTTCAGAAAGTGATGATACTGTTGTGCTTCAAAAAGGTTTGCAAACTGCAAATGGAGCGATAGATATACATCATGCAGGAACTGCAATGCGTTTTTTAACAGCTTATTTTGCTGCAAAACAAGGTTCCGAAATTATACTTACAGGAAGCCAAAGAATGCAAGAGCGCCCCATCGGTATTTTGGTTGATGCCTTGAGAAGTTTGGGCGCCGAAATTGAATACATAGAAAATGAAAGTTTCCCTCCTTTAAAAATACGTGGAAAAAAACTTCAGAATGATGAAGTAAAAATAAAAGCTGATATAAGCAGTCAATACATTTCAGCATTAATGCTTGTAGCCCCAATGTTTCCTGAAGGATTAAAAATTAATTTAGAAGGCAAAACTACTTCAATTCCTTATATTGAAATGACGCTTTCTCTATTAAAAAGTATTGGAATAGAAAGAGAATTTAGCACTAATACAATCTCAATTTCTTCAAAAAAAAATATTGAAAAAACTACATTGGTTGTAGAATCAGACTGGAGTTCGGCTTCCTATTTTTATAGTTTGGTTGCACTTTCAGAAGAAGGTTTTAAAATTTCGCTTAAAAGTTTTTCAAAAGAAAGTTTACAGGGCGATGCTGCATTAGTACAGATCTACGATTCTTTGGGGGTGCAGACAGTTTTTGATTCTTCAAATAACACAATTTCACTTTCAAAAAATAAAACTGAACTGCCAGATTCTTTAATGCTAGATTTATCAAATACTCCAGATTTGGCACAAACAATAACGGTAAGCTGTTTCGGTTTGGGAATAGCTTGTGAGCTAACAGGGCTTCACACCTTAAAAATAAAAGAAACAGATAGGCTATTAGCATTAAAAAACGAATTGGAAAAATTAGGAGCCATCATTCAAGTAAATGATAATTCCTTAAGCCTTGAAAATTCTTTAAAAATACATTCAAATATTACAATTGAAACCTACCAAGATCACCGTATGGCAATGGCATTTGCACCAATGGCGTTAAAAACAAACATCGTAATAAAGGATGCTGAGGTTGTTTCAAAATCATATCCGAACTTTTGGGAAGACATTCAGGAAACAGGAATTTCTTTAAACTTTATGAGTTAAGAAGTTTTACGTTTAGTTTTTTTGAGGTAAAACGCTTCATTTTATATAGCAAAATTTAGAATTTCTCATCAATAATAGCGCAATTAACTCCCTTTTTAATACTGCGCATCCAGCATCTACAACACGTCGTTAAAATAAACCATCATTTACTTGACAACGCCTGTTTCAGCGTCGTATATTTGCAACCTTTAAAAAAACCTAAAGACACACCGAATTATGGGAATGAAACTTTCAAATTTCAGTTTTGAATTACCAGAAGAATTATTGGCGGAATATCCAGCACCTAACCGTGATGAATCTCGCTTAATGGTTCTTAACAGAAAAGAAAAAACCATTGAGCACAAAATGTTCAAAGATCTTATAGATTATTTTGAGGAAGATGATGTTTTCGTAACCAATAATACTAAGGTTTTTCCTGCACGTTTATTCGGAAATAAAGAAAAAACGGGAGCGCGTATTGAAGTATTTCTTTTAAGAGAATTAAACCCAGAAACACGCCTTTGGGACGTTTTGGTAGATCCTGCACGAAAAATAAGAATCGGGAACAAACTATATTTTGGTGATGATGAAACATTAGTAGCTGAGGTAATAGACAACACAACGAGTCGTGGAAGAACATTGCGTTTTCTTTTTGATGGTTCTTATGAAGAATTCAGAAATAAATTAACAGAATTGGGTGAAACGCCACTTCCAAAGTACATAAAAAGAGAAGTTGAGCCTGAAGATGCAGAGCGCTACCAAACTATTTTTGCCAAAATTGAAGGTGCTGTTGCTGCTCCAACTGCTGGTTTGCACTTTTCAAAACATCTTTTAAAACGTCTTGAAATTAAAGGGGCGAACATTGCTGAGGTTACTTTGCATGTAGGTTTGGGGACTTTCAGTTCTGTTGAAGTTGAAGATCTTTCAAAACATAAAATGGATTCGGAAGAAATGAGTATTCTTCAAGATTCTGTAGATATTATAAATACAGGGATTAAACGTAAAAAACGTGTTTGTGCTGTAGGTACAACTGCAATGCGTGCTATAGAAAGTTCAGTTTCATCAAACCATACGCTAAATGCTTATACAGGTTGGACTAATAAATTTATTTTTCCTCCTTACGATTTCAGTATAGCTAATGCAATGATTACGAACTTTCACACTCCAAAATCTACTTTAATGATGATGGCTTCTGCCTTTGCAGGTCACGACCTAATAAAAGAAGCGTACGCCCTTGCTATTAAAGAGAAATACAGCTTTTATACGTATGGAGATGCAATGTTGATTATCTAATCAATTCTAATATATCTAAGCTAAAAAATCCCGATACTGTCGGGATTTTTTTTGTTTAAATTTTCTACCTTTTCTATGGTCAGTTTCTATTTTTTTAGTCTTGCGTCCTAAGTCAATTAGTCGTATGTCAAAACTTTATAAGCCTTTGATTTTCATAAGTCAAAATAAAAATATACCTTAGTAACCCTCTTAAAAAATAGTTAGCTTTTGGGATGAAAAAAATTACACTTTTATTCACTTTATTTTTTACAACCTTAATTGCCTTTTCACAAGGTAACGGAGGAGATACACCCATAAGTTGGGCTCTTGCGTTAGAAGAAGTACCAAGTATAACTCGTTTACCTTTATTAGATTTTGAAAACATTGTTGAACAAGACAGTATTAACGATTTAGATAAAACCTTACCTTGGCGTTACGGTATAGAAATACCGTTAGCTTTAAATATGCAAAAGGGTGGTCTTTGGACAGATTTGCCCAATGGAGGTAAAATTTGGCAAGCAACTATTCAATCTGTTGGTGCGCTTAATATGAGTGTTAATTTTGATGATTTTTATTTATCGAAAGGTTCGCGACTTCAACTTTATAATGATGAACGTACCGACATTACTGCAACCTTTACAAGTACTCAAAATAGAGATGGTAAACAATTAGGTACTTGGTTTGTAGAAGGCGAAATTATTTGGATTGAATATTACCAACCACCAAATGTGTATGGTATACCAAAACTTCAAATTAATAATATTATTCACGGATACAGAATGGGGAAAGTAAACCTGCTTTTAGAAGGACGTGGACTTAACGATTCTGGAGCTTGTAATTATGACGTTAATTGCCCTGTAGGTAATGATTTTGACCAAAAGAAAACTAATTTAAAAAAGGCAGTCGCATTACTTAATTTAGGTAATGGCCATTTGTGTTCTGCGGCACTTACTAACAATGCGTTAAACGATAAAACACCTTATTTACTAACCGCAAACCATTGTTTAGATAATAGCGATCCTGCACTTTGGTCGATCCGTTTTAATTGGGTAAGCCCAACACCAGTTTGTGCAACAGGTGACGATAGTGGCGATTTACAGACCAACTTTACAATGAGTGGCGCAGAATTAAAAGCAAATAATAGTTTAAGTGATTTCGCTTTAGTTGAATTGTTTGACGACATTCCAGAATCTTGGGACGTTGCCTTTGCTGGTTGGGACAACTCAGACGCCAACCCTCAATATGAAGTAGGTATACATCATCCCAACGGCGATATTATGAAAATATGCCGAGATGATTCCGGAGCACAAAAAATTGATGCCAACGGAACTCAAGTATGGCTAATTGGTGGCGGAGCACACGGTTCAGGCGATGGATGGGAAATAGGTGCTACCGAAAGTGGTTCGTCTGGATCACCTCTTTTTAATGAAAGCGGAAGGCTTATCGGTCAACTATATGCTGGGCAATCAGCTTGTACTGGCTTAGAAAACAATCAGGATTACGACATCTATGGAAGGTTCGGGGTTTCTTGGAACAGTAGCAACACACCTCAAACACGTTTAAAAGATTGGCTTGATCCAACAAACATAGGACACACAACAATTGAAACACTACAAAACTTACTTAACATACCAGATTTTCAATTAATTGGCGATCTTAAAATTTATCCCAATCCTGCAAGTACTATTATTACTGTAATGAATAATAGATACCCACATTTATCCTTTCAATTTACAAATGTAATGGGGCAAATTATTCATTCAGGTTCTTTGTCTAATACAATGAATACTATTGCGGTAGATAACTTATCCGAAGGTGTTTACTTCCTTTATCTATTAGATGAAGATAGCAATAACTCTATCACAAAAAAAATACTTATTAAAAAATAACCCCTAATTCTTTAGTAAACCCAAAGCCTCTATCTTTAAAAAGAAAGAGGCTTTTTTCCATTAAATACCCTAATTTTGCAGGATGGTTTCAGATAAAAAAGATATAAGAGCATTATCCAAAGAAGAACTTCGTAGTTTTTTTGTTAGCATAGGCGATAAAGCTTTCCATGGAACACAAGTGTATGAATGGCTATGGAGCAAAGGCAGTCATAATTTTGAAGATATGACCAATGTTTCGAAAGAAACCCGTGCGCATCTTGATGAAAACTTCGTAATCAATCATATTAAGGTAGACCAAATTCAAAAAAGTAATGACGGTACAATTAAGAATGCCGTTAAGCTTCACGATGGGCTGATTGTAGAATCTGTTTTAATTCCTACAAAAAAGAGAACCACTGCCTGTGTTTCGTCGCAAGTAGGTTGTAGTTTGGATTGTGCTTTTTGCGCTACAGCAAAGCTTAAAAGAATGCGAAACCTTAATCCAGATGAAATATACGATCAAGTGGTTATGATAGACAAAGAAAGCCGTTTATACCACGACAAACCGCTTTCAAACATTGTTTTTATGGGAATGGGCGAACCGCTTATGAACTATAAAAACGTTTTAGAATCTATTGAAAAAATAACAAGCGATGAAGGTTTGGGGATGTCTCCAAAACGAATTGTGGTTTCTACTTCTGGCGTGCCAAAAATGATTAAGAAGTTAGCCGATGATGAAGTAAAATTTAATCTCGCCGTGTCATTACACTCTGCAATTCAAGAAACACGCGAGCAAATTATGCCTTTTTCCAAAAACTTTACGTTGGAAGATCTTCGTGAATCTTTGGAATATTGGTATGAAAAAACCAATCGAAAAATAACGTATGAATACATTGTTTGGAAAGGCATAAACGACAAATGGGTAGATATTGAGGCGCTCGTTACTTTCTGCAAATATGTGCCGTGCAAAGTAAATATTATAGAATATAATCCTATTGACGACGGCCACTTTCAACAGGCATCTTCAGTGGTTCTTGATGATTATATAGAGGCTTTAGAGCACGATCGCATTCCTGTAACAGTACGCCGAAGCAGAGGTAAGGACATTGATGCAGCCTGTGGGCAATTGGCGAATAAACAATAAATTTTATTGCAAAATGTGATTGTTTTCAGATATCAATTCAAAATATCTCTGTCACACTGAGCTCGTCGAGGTGCAAGCGAAAATTGTCTTCGACAAGCTCAGACTGATATTTAGAGATTAAGTGACTCTTGAAACACCATTAGTAACCAATCTATTTTTTGAAAAAACCGTCCCGCATTTTAACTATCTTTGAATATTTATGAAGATAGTTTCACGCATAAAACTTCCCATTGAAAAGGAAATGGAGCTTTTTGAAAAAAAGTTCTCTGCTTCCATGGCTTCCAAAGTTTCCCTTCTTAATAGAATTACACATTATGTGGTAAACCGAAAAGGAAAACAAATGCGGCCAATGTTCGTTTTCCTAATCGCGAAAATGACTGGAAATGGCGAAGTAAACGAGCGTACCTATCGCGGCGCATCAGTAATAGAGCTTATTCATACAGCAACTTTAGTGCACGACGATGTGGTGGACGATAGTAACCGCCGTCGTGGTTTTTTCTCCATAAATGCACTTTGGAAAAATAAAATAGCAGTACTTGTTGGCGATTATCTGCTGTCTAAAGGATTGCTACTTTCTATAGACAACGACGATTTTGATTTGCTAAAAATAATCTCTGTAGCCGTTCGCGAAATGAGTGAGGGCGAATTACTTCAGATTGAAAAAGCACGCAAGCTAGATATTACCGAAGAAATATATTTTGAAATAATCCGTCAAAAAACTGCAACACTAATTGCCGCTTGCTGTGCAATGGGTGCCCGATCTGTAATGGCACCCGATGAAGAAGTTGAAAAAATGCGCAAGTTTGGCGAGCTAATAGGCACAGCTTTTCAAATAAAAGACGACCTTTTTGATTATGGAAACGAGCACATAGGCAAACCAACAGGTATAGATATTAAGGAGCAAAAAATGACGCTGCCTTTAATATATGCCTTAAATAATTCCTCTTCCGAAGAAAAAAAATGGCTTATCAATTCGGTTAAAAACCATAATAAAGATAAAAAGCGTGTAAACGAAGTAATAGCTTTTGTAAAAAATAACGGCGGTCTAGATTATGCCGTTACAAAAATGAAGGAGTATCAACAAGAAGCACTTCAGCTTCTAGAAACCTATCCTGCCTCACCGTATGAGGAATCGCTGGAGTTGATGGTTAATTATGTTATTGATCGGAAGAAGTAAAAACATTAATTCGTAATTCGTTACTTCATAATTCGGTGTCTTTTATTCTTAATTTGAACTAAGAAACCCGAAAAAATATTTTTTTTAAGCACCCAGACAACCATTCTTCAAAAACCTGCGTCTATATAAATAGAAGCCCAAAAGAGCGAAGCGTATTTTGAAAATTATACCATTACATAAAAACTATTCTAAACTGATTGCCAAGGCATCTAAGCACGATCGTCGCGCACAACAAACTTTGTTTGAGACGTTTGCTCCAAAAATGATGGGTGTTTGTAGACAGTATTTAAAAAACAATGATTTGGCTGAAGAAGTAATGCTTTCAGGGTTTTTAAAAATGTTTACCAACTTAAATAATTTTAAAAATGAAGGTAGTTTTGAAGGTTGGATTCGCCGAATAATGGTGAATGAAAGCATTTCGTAACTTCGGAAAGACAAAAAATTACATTTTATTTCTGAGGCTGAAATAGAAAATACCACCGAACATTCCACTTTTATTGAAACGACTTTGGAAGAAGCCGATATTCAAAAAATGATAGATATACTCACTACAGATAGGAACCCGAAAAATCGGGTTTAATAATTTGAAAAT
>CAZFUX010000111.1:0-7973 GCA_964522085.1 uncultured Aequorivita sp. | reverse complement strand
TTCATACAACAAATCTATAAATTTGATTTGTTGCGTTAAGTTCTTGAATTCAGCTACACTTATACTTCTAAACAAAATAAATTGCAAACTCAATCGGAGGTGACTTAAAAGTTGGCATAATTAAGCCCCTTATTCGTTTTTAAAAGCCCTGTCAAATCGCTATATTTGCTTTCCCTAAAAATTGCAAAAGAAAGTTAACTATTATTTTCAAAAAACATTTCAATGACAAAAACTTCCAAAATTATATACACCAAAACCGATGAGGCACCGGCTCTGGCAACTCATTCATTTTTACCTATTGTAAAAGCTTTCACTTCCCCAGCAAATATAAAACTGGAAAGTCGCGACATTTCACTCGCCGCTAGAATTTTGGCAGTTTTTCCTGAATTTCTAAATGAAGACCAGCGCGTAAAAGATGATTTGGCTGAATTAGGCGAATTAGCAAAAAACCCTGAAGCAAACATTATAAAATTACCAAACATTAGTGCTTCCGTTCCACAGTTAAATGAAGCAATTGCAGAACTTCAAAAGAAAGGTTTCAATATTCCTGATTATCCAGAATCGACAACTTCTTCAGAAGAAAAAGAAATAAAGGCCAAATACGATAAAATTAAAGGAAGTGCCGTAAACCCAGTACTTCGTGAAGGAAATAGTGACCGTCGTGCACCAAAAGCTGTAAAAAATTATGCGAAAAAGCATCCACACAGTATGGGCGCTTGGAGTAATGATAGTAAAAGCCATGTAGCAACTATGCAACACGGCGATTTCTTTCATAATGAAAAATCATTAACATTGGCTGATGATGATACGCTGAATATTGTTTTGCTAGAAAATGACGGGACCAAAACCGTTTTAAAAGAAAGTTTAAAAGTATTGAAAGGCGAAATCATTGACGCAACGGTGTTGAGCAAAAAAGCATTGGTCTCCTTTTTAGAAGAACAAGTTAAAGATGCAAAAGAAAAGAAAGTACTTTTTTCAGTGCATCTAAAAGCTACAATGATGAAAGTGAGCGACCCGATTATTTTTGGGTATGTAGTGAAGGTTTATTTTGACGATCTTTTCAAAAAATACGCTGATACTTTTAAAAGACTAGGCGTTGATGCTAACAACGGCTTGGGTGATTTGGAGAACAAACTTTCCGAATTAAAAGAATATGAAAGAGACGCAATTCATCAGGACATTAAAAAAATAATGACTAAAAATGCTGATTTAGCAATGGTTAACAGCGCCAAAGGCATTACAAACCTTCATGTACCAAGTGACGTTATTGTAGATGCTTCTATGCCAGCTATGATTCGTAACTCAGGAAAAATGTGGGGCTCAGATGGTAAAAGTCATGATACAAAAGCTGTTATTCCAGATAGCAGCTATGCAGGTGTTTATGAAACTACGATTGAATTCTGCAAAAAGCATGGAGCTTTTAACCCAACAACAATGGGAACCGTTCCAAACGTAGGTTTAATGGCTCAAAAGGCTGAAGAATACGGAAGCCACGACAAAACCTTCGAGATTTCCGCAGATGGAAAAGTTCAAGTTTTAGACGCTTCAGGAAAAGTAATTATTGAGCATACTGTTCAAAATGGCGACATATGGAGAATGTGCCAAGTGAAGGATTTGCCTATTCAAGATTGGATAAAACTAGCAGTAAATCGCGCACGTGCAACAGGAAACCCAACGATTTTTTGGCTGGATGAAAACCGCGCCCACGATGCAGAAATCATTAAAAAAATAAATAAATACCTACCCGAACACGATATAGAAGGGTTAGACATAAAAATTCTTTCTCCAGAAAAAGCTACCGAATATACTTTGGAGCGCGTTAAAGCTGGAAAAGACACAATTTCTGTAACTGGAAATGTGTTGCGTGATTATTTAACAGACCTCTTCCCTATTTTAGAATTAGGCACGAGCGCAAAAATGCTTTCCATCGTTCCATTGATGAACGGCGGTGGTCTTTTTGAAACCGGTGCTGGAGGTTCTGCCCCAAAACACGTTGAACAGTTTTTAGATGAAAATCACTTACGTTGGGATTCTCTGGGTGAGTTCTTGGCTTTGGCGGTTTCACTTGAGCATTTAGGAACAAAATACAACAATCCAAAAGCCATTGTTTTAGGTGATGCTTTAGATGATGCAACTGAGAAATACTTAGACAACAGTAAATCACCTTCAAGAAAAGTGAACGAAATTGATAATCGTGGAAGTCATTTTTATTTGACAATGTACTGGGCAGAAGCACTTTCAAACCAAAATAAAGATCAAGATTTGAAAAATTTATTCACTCCAATCGCTTTAAAATTGAAGGAGAATGAATCAAAAATAAACGATGAACTAATTTCTGTTCAGGGACAACCAATAAACATTGGTGGTTATTACGAACCAACTGAAAAATTGGTTTTTGAAGCGATGCGCCCGAGTAAAACATTTAATAACATACTTTCGGAAATAAAGTAAGAACCAAAACGTTTTAAAACCTTCAGCATTGCTGGAAGTTTTTTTTATACCTAATAATATATCATTTGAAAAAAATACTCACTATTTTACTTTTCGCAATAAGCATTGTAAGTTTCGCTCAAGAAAAATATACAATCAGCGGAACTGTTTCTGAAGCAGATTCAGGCGAAACCCTTTTTGGGGTAAACGTAATTATTCCAGAACTTTCAACTGGAACGGTTACCAATCAATATGGTTATTATTCAATTACACTGCCCAAAGGCGATTACGAAATTTACTATAGCAATATTGGTTTTGCAACACAAAAATTTAATATTTCGCTTTCTGAAAACATAAAAAAAGATTTAGAGCTTGCAACAGATACCGAAAGTCTAGATGAAGTGGTAATAGAAGCCAACGGTGAAAATTTAAACATTCGCAGTTCGCAGATGAGTGCTAATACACTTTCTACAAATACAATTAAAAAAATACCTGTGGTATTGGGCGAAGTAGATGTTATTAAGGCCATTACATTACTTCCCGGAGTTACAAGTGCTGGCGAAGGCGCTAGTGGTTTCAACGTTCGTGGTGGTGCCGCAGATCAAAACCTGATTTTGTTGGATGAAGCTACACTTTATAATTCTTCGCATTTGTTTGGTTTCTTTTCAGTTTTTAATCCAGATGCTATAAAGGATTTAACGCTTTATAAAGGAGGGATTCCTGCACGTTATGGCGGACGAATTTCTTCAGTTTTAGATATTTATCAAAAAGACGGTAATAAAAGAGAGTATCACGCAAGTGGAGGAATTGGCTTAGTTGCCAGCCGTTTACTTTTGGAAGGACCTATTAAAAAAGACGAAGCTTCGTTTTTAATTGGTGGACGAAGCAGTTATGCACATTTATTTTTACCGCTTTTTGACAATGATAACGTTGCCTATTTTTATGATTTAAACGCCAAACTAAGTTACAACATCAACGATAACAACCGTTTATTTCTTTCAGGTTACTTCGGAAGAGATGTTTTTGAAATCTCTGATGCTTTTGCTAATAGCTTCGGAAACACGATATTAAACCTGCGTTGGAATCATCTTTTTTCAGATAAATTGTTTTCAAACCTATCTTTAATCTATTCAGATTACTACTACGGCTTAGAGCTGAAATTTGTGGAATTCGACTTTGATAGCGGTATTAGAAATTTTAATCTGAAGTACGATTTTACACATTACCTTTCAGACAATGTAGATTTACGCTACGGAATAAACAGTATTTACTACAAATTCAATCCCGGAGATGTAACGCCAACAACCCAAACTTCTGGTATAAATGCATTTAAACTAACCGATAAATACGCTTGGGAAAATGCTGTCTATGTAGATGCTGAGATAGACTTTTCAGATAAAATATCCGTTCAGGCAGGACTTCGTTTATCAACTTTTAACCGTTTAGGGCAGGATGAATTGTTTTTATATGAAAATGACAATCCCATAACTTACAACCCAGATTTAGATATTTATCAAAAAGGAAAACCAATAGATACCGTTTCTTTCAGCCGAAGTGAAACTATAAAATCTTTCGCTAATTTAGAACCGCGATTCGCAATTTCGTATTTATTGAATGACGATTCATCTATAAAAGCTAGTTATAATAGAATGTCACAATACATTCATTTAATTAGCAACACAACTTCGCCTACTCCTTTTGATATTTATGCGCCTAGCGGAAAATACATTGAGCCGCAATTGGCAGATCAAGTGGCTGTGGGGTATTTCAGAAATTTCAAAAATTATTCTTTAGAAGTAGAAACCTATTACAAAGAAGTGAAAAACCGATTGGATTATGTGGACGACGCAGATTTAATAGCCAATAATGCAGTAGAACAAATTTTACTAAAAAGCGAAGCAAGAGCCTACGGTTTAGAAGTCCTTTTCAAAAAAACCACAGGAAAGTTTCAAGGTTGGGTAGCCTACACACTTTCTAAAAGTGAACAGCGTACGCCAGGAAGAACTGCAATTGAAACGGGTATAAACAATAGTGAATGGTACAATAGCGCGTGGGATAAAACACACGATATTTCAGTAACTGGGCTATACGAGCTTACAAAAAAATGGTCGTTTGGGGCAAATTTCCTCTTCCAAACAGGAATACCTACTACATATCCTGAAGGACAATATGAATATAACGGTTTGGTAGTTCCTATGTACGAAGCCCGTAACAGTAGTCGTCTTTCGGCATTCCATCGTTTGGATCTTTCGGCAACTTGGACCCCAAAACCTGAAAGCACAAAACGTTGGAAGGGCGAATGGGTTTTTAGTCTTTACAATGCCTACAACCGTAAAAATGCAGCCTCAGTTAGTTTCGGTGAAAATACAGATACTGGTCAGAACGAAGCTGTTCGGCTTTCTATCTTCGGAATAATTCCTTCGGTAACCTATAACTTTAAATTTTAAGAATATGAAAAAGTTATTATTAATAATATTTGTTTTCGGAATATTCACTTCTTGTGAAGACGTTATAGATGTAGAATTAAATGATGCTCCACCACGTTTGGTTGTTGAGGCAAACATCAATCTTTTAAAAGACGGCACTTCAAATGCAACGGTTAAACTTACAACTACTGCACCTTTTTTCAATAACGGTGTTCCCTTTGTTTCAGATGCTTTAGTAACAATAACTGATGAAAACAACACCTTGTTTACTTTTGATTATCAAACAGATGGGATTTATTATTCAACTTTCCTACCGCAACCTGATGTAGATTATACTTTAAAAATTATATCTAAAGATGAAACATACACAGCTACTGAAAAGCTTTATAGCGTTGCGCCGTTAGAGTTTGTAGAACAGCGTGATGATGGTGGTTTTACAGGAGAAAATATTGAACTGAAAGTGTTTTTTACAGATCCAGCCAATGAAGATAATTTTTATTTATTTGAAGGGCTTTCAGTAAGGGGTGATGATATTGATGTGTATAGTGATGAATTTTATAACGGTAACACCATTTTTGGCTATTATTTAGTTGAAAACTTAGCTCCTACAGACAAAGTACAATTCAATCTTTATGGTGTTAGTGAAGCTTATTATAACTTTATGTTTATCCTTTTGCAACAAACCGACGGAGGTGGTGGGCCTTTTGAAACGCAGCCAGCAACCGTTCGTGGAAATATTGTGAATGAAAGTAATGTAGCTAATTTTCCATTAGGATATTTTAGAATTTCTGAAGTTTCTACAATTTATTATACCATACAATAATTTCTTTAAAAAAGATAAAATTCTATTAAGATTACAGTCTCTTATAGTATCTAAAATGGCTTGCTTATAAATGCAGAAAGTAAGAGTATGCTGTCTATATTGCTATAAAACTATATCCTACACCAACAAAGAACCGAACTTTATCAATGCCGTTAACAAAGGAAGCATCTACACTAATTGGTCCTAATATTGAATTATAAGAAGCTGTAAGTCCGCTTGAAATAATCAATCCTGTATTTTCAGTTTCTGCCCAGTTTGAAGTTGTTTTCCCTATATTTTCAAAATAATCAGAAAAAGATCCAGTTCCAAAAAACACAACATCTACATGTGGTGTAAGAAAGACTTTTTTATGCAAAGCATATTGTAGTCCAAAATTTAACTTTGTAAATTGACTTGCCAATGCTTCACCCTCCTTTAAACCTGGAACCGTAAAGCTATCGCTTCTTGCCAATAATGTACTTCCTCCTAAAAAATATTGAATTCCAATTCCATAATCTAGATAGGAATATTCATCGTCATCCAAAGAATCTTCAAAAACAAAAGCCGTAGTAACCCCAGTAATTGCGGTAGATTTTCGTGTAATTGGCAATCTTGTAGATGCATTTAAAATAAATTTATGGTAGTTGTTGAGTTTCCCTGAAACTTTGATTAAGTCCGCTTCGGTTGTATTTACTTCTAAATTATTAAAAACTGATTTTTTATAAGTCACTTCTAAATTAGAACCTTTTGTAGGAAAATACTGGCTTTCGTGATTATTATAACGGAAGTTTGCACTAAGTAGTAGTGTTTTATATTCATACTTTGTCAAGCTTAAATCTTGGGAAACCAATTCTGGTGGTACAGTAGGTTTTAATCTCGAATTTTCATAATCTATCCCAATCCCTACATAACTTTTTAATGTATTGATATTTCGATTTAACTGACTGCCAAATTTCAAAAAGCGGTACTTTACTTCATCAACCTTAAAACCAGATAAAAATAAACCTTGACGATAACTACTACCAAAAGCTTCGGTACGCATCCACCATTTTTTATTTTTACCTAAAATATTTTGTTGCTGTAGCCTAATTTTAGGATTTTTGGCAATATCAACAGAGATTATGGAACGTGACGAATTTCCCAAAATATTTCGTCCCGTATAGTTAAGTATTAGTCCAGCATCTTGATCATTGTTATAATGTATCGCTCCTTTTACCTGATGATTAGAGCGTTCTTTCGCATTTATAAAAAGTTCAGTTCCTTTCGGCTTTTCTACCAAGCTATAATCAACATCACTAAAGAGCGCTGTTCCCATAGCCTTATTTATTCCTTTTATAATTTCATCTTTTGTGTATTTCTTTCCAGTCGCTAAGCCTGAACTTGCTTTCACAAGATTCAAATTTTCTTTTGAAATTCCTGAAAAGATAACAGAATCTAAAACAATACTGTCTTTGCCTATGGGCAGAGACCGATCTCTTTGCTTATAGTTTTTAAGTCTCTCAGGAATTTTTACTAACGAAGGAATAGCATCTTTCAACGCTACTTTTCCTTCATTATAAATTTCAGTAGCCTTATTAAAATCACTTGAGATATATTTTATGTTTGGACCGTTCAATATTAGAATGTCACACAATTTTCTATTTTCTGGATTTTTAATATTGCTTGCCATCATTCCTGCCTGAAACAACAAAGATTACAAATTGTTCAATTTATCCTTTGGTAACATACCGTTCCCAACATCACTACCAATAATAAAATCGGCACCCATTTGTTTTGCAACATCTGTAGGAAAGTTATTAAGTAATCCGCCATCAATCAACAACGTATTTTTGTAAGGCACAGCAGAAAAAACACCTGGAATAGACATACTCGCGCGCATTGCCATCGCTAACGGTACACTGTCGAGAATAAACCTCCTTTCCGGCTACAATATCTGTTGCCATCGCCCTAAAGGGGATGGATAGAGAGTCAAAGTTTGTAATATTATAAACAGGATAGGTTTTCGAAACTATAAATGTGCGAAGATATTGGTCATTAAGAATATAAGAATGAATTTTTAATTTTTTTCCGATGACATCTACATCTAATAAATATTGACCAAATTCACTTTTATCCTCATTGCTCACATTATCTAATGAAAGTCCACCACCAATCAACTCATCCCAATCGGCAGTTTTTACGATATCAGCTATTTCATTGCCAGAATAGCCCATAGCATATACTCACTCCATTTAGGTTTTCGGGAATCCAAGATTTCACCACCTAAATTAACCGATTAATAATCAATTATTTAGCATTATTTTTCTTGGTGTTGT
>CAZFUX010000110.1:0-7984 GCA_964522085.1 uncultured Aequorivita sp. | reverse complement strand
TTATTAATTGAATTTATGAAATGTAAACTTAAGACGTAGTGAAACTAATCAATTATGAATAAAAAATATTCCATAGCAATCCACGGCGGCGCCGGAACACTCGTAAAAGGATTAATGACGCCCGAAAAAGAAGAACAATACAAAACTGCTTTAAATGAAGCACTTGAAAAAGGGTACAATGTTTTAGAAAACAACGGAAGCGCAATGGATGCCGTTGAAGCAACCGTAAAACATCTAGAGGATTCTCCACTTTTTAATGCTGGAAAAGGAAGTGTGTTTACAAATGACGGTACCCACGAAATGGACGCTGCAATTATGGACGGTAAAACCTTGGATGCAGGTGCGGTTTCATTAATTACAGGAATTAAAAACCCAGTTTCTTTAGCTCGCGATATAATGGATAAAACCGATCACGTGTTTTTGGCAGGCGAAGGCGCAATGCGTTTTGCAGATAGTTTGGGTTACATTTTAGAAAAACCTGAATATTTTTATGATGAATTACGTTACCAACAATGGCAAGAAATAAAAGACAGTGATAATTTTCAATTAGATCATAGTGTGAAGAAGGATAGCAAATTTGGAACAGTAGGGGCTGTTGCTTGCGACAAAAACGGAAATATTACCGCAGCAACCTCAACAGGTGGAATGACAAATAAGTGCTGGGGAAGAGTAGGCGACAGTCCAATGATTGGTGCCGGAAACTATGCAAACAACAAAACCTGCGCAGTAAGTTGCACAGGTAGTGGCGAATTCTTTATCCGCGGTGTTGTAGCTTACGATGTTTCCTGTTTAATGGAATACAAAGGATTGTCTTTGGAAGAAGCAGCTAAAGAAGTAATAAATAAAAGAATATTAGATATCGGTGGCGATGGCGGTCTAATAGCAGTTGATGCAAATGGAAACATCGCAATGCCTTTTAATACTGAAGGAATGTATCGTGGGTTTAAAACTTCTGAAGGAGAAAAAGAGGTAAGTATTTATAAGTATTGATGATTTTTGTTTCTAATGAATTAAACTAAAGTCACAAAGTTTCAACATCTGTCATTTCAAGATGAACCGGAGAAATTTTGATTTTTTCCTTTTTAATATTAAGCTTATCACCGTTTGCAAGAATATGAGTTTTCATATTTGTGAGTGACATGGGCGAACCTTCTACAGCTACTTTTTGGTTGTTGTGTTTTAGTTTTCTGGGGTCAAAAAGAATAACCATTCCTGAACCAATAACCTCTGCCATGTTTCCATTTTTTATAACCAAACCAGTATCCTCCGCTAACCCAATACCTATAAGTTGTGGGTGACGAGCAACTGCTTCTGCAAGCCTTCCAAAACGGCCACGACGAATAAAATGCGAATCAATAATTAATTTTGGAATAAAGCCCATACCTTCTCCCATTAAAACGGCTCCTTTTGTAAAAGCCTCTTTAATGCCACCGCCTTTTATCATTTCTTGACTCATGCACATAGCTCCTGCACTAGTTCCGGCAATTACAAAATTTTCTTTTTTGTAACGTTGCTGAATTATTTTATGCAGTTTTGTCTCGCCTATATACTGTACAATTTTAGATTGGTCACCACCAGAAAAAAGTACGCAATCTGCCTTTTTCATTAAATCAAGATGCTGCTGATCTTCAGTCTGCTCTCTGTTGCGGATGTCCATGATATGTACATTACTGCATCCTAATGTATTAAAAGCATGAATATAATTTTCGCTAACCTCATTTGGAATGCTAGATGCGGTAGGTATAATAACAATCAATGCTTCTGTACCGCCACTTTCGCGTACAACACGGCTCAGAATTCCTTCCTCAATATATTCTAATGTATATATTTCACTTTGCTCAATACCTTTATCTTCGTTTCCACCTATGGGAATTAGAGTACCTTTTACGTTCATGAATTTTTTTAATTTGTGGGCAAAAATACGCTAATTGTTAGAAAAATTAATCATATATTTATCAAATTCATACGAAACTAACAAATCCGTCAACTTATGCGAATTAGAGAAATCAACGCCATGCGGGGGCCAAACTACTGGTCTATACGCCGGCATAAATTAATTGTAATGGTCTTAGACCTTGAAGAAATGGAAGAATTTCCTTCCAATAAAATTGAGGGTTTTAGTGAACGATTGCAAAACATGTTCCCCAGTATGCATAGCCATCGTTGTAGCGTTGGAGAACCAGGAGGATTTTTCTCAAGAGTAGAAGATGGCACCTGGATGGGTCATATAATAGAACATATTGCGCTAGAAATACAAACATTAGCAGATATGGATACAGGTTTCGGAAGAACCCGAACCTATGGCGAAAAAGGAGTTTACAACGTAGTGTTCAGTTATATTGAAGAAAACGTAGGTCGTTATGCAGCAAAAGCCGCGGTTGATATTTGCGAATCTTTAATTACAGGTGAAGAATATAGTCTGGAAGAAGATATTCAAAAAATGCGTGAAATACGTGAAGAAGTACGCCTAGGACCAAGCACAGGTTCAATAGTTGAAGAGGCAGAAAGCCGAGGAATTCCTTGGATTCGTTTAAATAAATATTCACTTTGCCAATTGGGGTATGGAGCAAACCAAAAAAGAATTCAAGCTACTGTAACTTCAGAAACAAGTAGTATTGGTGTAGAATTGGCCTGCGATAAAGAAGACACAAAATTCCTTTTAGAACAGGCAGAAGTGGCTGTGCCACGTGGCGATATTATTTCGCGTGAAAGCAGTTTAAAGGAAGCTTGCCGTTACGTAGGTTTTCCGCTTGTTGTAAAGCCAATAGACGGCAATCACGGCCGAGGAATTACAGTAAATATTAAAAATTATGAGGATGCTTTGATAGCTTTTAATGAAGCGAAAGAAGTTTCAAATAAAGTAATTATTGAAAAATATATACAAGGTGAAGATTATAGACTGCTAGTAATAAACAATGTACTAGTAGCTGCCGCAAAACGCACGCCTGCAAATGTAGTTGGCGACGGAAAATCTACCATTAAAGAACTAGTTGATAAGGTAAACAAAGATCCTCGTCGCGGTTATGGACATGAAAATGTACTTACTAAAATTACTATTAACAATCTTACCAAAACAATTATAGCAACCAAAGGATATACCGAAGATTCAGTACCTGAAAAGGATGAAATTGTTCTCTTAAAAGACACGGCAAACCTAAGCACAGGTGGAACTGCCGAAGATGTTACAGACATCGTTCATCCCTCCAACGTCTCTATGGCAGAACGTATTTCAAAAATAATAGACCTTGATATTTGTGGGATAGATATAATGACGACAGACATTAGTCAACCTTTAGAAGAAACAGACGGCGCAGTTTTAGAGGTAAACGCAGGTCCAGGTTTTAGAATGCACTTAGCGCCAACTTCTGGGTTACCTCGTAATGTAGCTGCTCCTGTGGTTGATAAATTATTTCCAAACCATGGCGATACAGGCCATATTCCAATTATTGCGGTAACAGGAACCAATGGAAAAACTACAACCACGCGTTTACTTGCACATATTGCAAAAATGAAGGGTTATCGTGTGGGTTATACTACTAGCGACGGTGTTTATATTCAAAACAGATTGTTGATGAAAGGTGATTGTACAGGACCTGCCAGTGCAGAATTCGTATTAAAAGATCCAACAGTAAACTTTGCTGTTTTAGAATGTGCTCGTGGTGGATTATTGCGCGCAGGTCTTGGCTTTAAAAAATGTGACATTGCAATTGTAACCAACGTTGCAGCAGATCATCTAGGATTAAAAGGAATTCATACCGTAGAACAACTTGCAAAAGTAAAAGGTGTAATTCCAGAAACGGTATTACCAGAAGGGTATGCAATTTTAAATGCCGATGACGATTTGGTTTATGAAATGCGAAAAAATATAACTTGTAACCTTGCGTTGTTCTCGATGGATGAAGAAAATCCACATATAAAAGCACTTCAAAAAATGGGTGGAATTACCGCAGTTTATGAAAATGGATATGTTACCCTTTGTCGTGGCACATGGAAGATGCGCATTATGAAAGCTGAAAATATCCCTTTAACCTATGGAGGGAAAGCACTTTTTATGATACAGAACATCCTGCCAGCTGTAATTGCTGCAAACGTTCGCGGTATTGGTATTGAAGATATGAAAATAGCTTTGGAAACTTTTATTCCATCAGCAACACAAACGCCTGGCAGATTGAATTTTTTTCAGTTTGAAAATTTTAGTATTCTTTTAGATTATGCTCATAATCCTGCGGGAATGCGAGCACTTCAAAAATTTACAGATAATCTTGAAGCAACCGAAAAAATAGGAATCATCGCCGGAGTAGGTGATAGAAGAGAAGAAGATACTAACGAACTAGGAAGCATAGCTGCAGAAATGTTTGATGAAATAATTATTCGTCAGGACAAACATTTACGTGGTAAAAGTGAAGAGCAGCTTATCAAGATGCTAAACGATGGTATTAAAATGAAGGATCCAAACAAAAAAACAACCATTATACCTTCAGAAAAAGAAGCGATTACTTTTGCCGTAAAAAACGCTAAAAAAGGTTCACTTATTATTTGCTGTAGCGATGTAATACCAGATGCTTTGGAACTAGTAATGAAGTTTAAAGAACAAGAAAGTAAAGGCGAAGTACTCTTCGCTCAATAAAAAAGTAAAAGCCGCTCCTCCTCAAAAGCGGCTTTACCTTTAAACACTGAAAATGAAATTATTTTGATCAAAAAATATTTCAAAGTAAAAATAATTATCTCCAATTATTTTATTTACTATTCAGTATTACCTTAATATTAATAAAAGAAAGCCACGCCTCACCGTGGCTTTCTTTTTGAAAACAATTGAAAAACTTTCAATCGTAATTATTTTTTAAGAACGTTTTTTCTAATTAAAATTCAAACAATGCAACTGCCATTAATCCACAACATAAATCAGCTATTTCTTTATAGGAAGGCGCTTCGTTATATACAAACCAATTCACCAGTAAAAGCAGAACTACATTAACTACTAAAAATAGAACTGATGCAACTACAATATTTTTAAATGTGAAACTGTATGCCAAAAAACTTAGGTCAGTCAACTACATAAAAAAGCATGCCTCCAGCAAAATATACTTTACTGTTATTGTGAGCCCAATTTTGCATTAGTAAATCCCCAAATGTGTCAAAAATTGCTCCTGCTGCTATATAAAAAATTGCATTTTTATCATAATATCTTTTTATTAAAAGAGTATTAGGGAGCAAATACATTACTAATTTAGATAGTTATGTGGTAATCTTCGGAATTTTTTAGTGAATGAAGTGTATTTTTTAGTGAATGGCAGTTATTGACCTTGAATTAACTCTTTAAGCTTATTTTTTTTTGAAACACTTACAGGAATCTCAACATTGTTTATTAGTAGCGAATCGGTACGCAATGCTTCAATTTTAAGTAGATTCACGAAATAGGAGCGATGCGTTTTTATGAATTTTTCAGTGTTTAGTTGTTTAGTCAAAAACTTAAGTGTTTTCGAAACTAAGTATTCACGTTCGGAAGTTATTACATAGCAATAGTTATCAAACGCCTTTAAATACAGTATTTGCGATTGTTTCACCTTATAATGCTCATTGTTTGCTGAAAAGGTGAGGTATTCTTCATTGTTTTTATAACTGTTCCAGGCTATTTCAATATTACTTCTCAAGCCATTTTCAGTGAAAGGTTTTACAATGTAGCCCAAAGGGTGGGTTTCTTTTACCGTACCCTTTTTATGGTATGTGGATCAGTTTGGGAGGTTAGATAGAGGTAGGGTTTTTCAAGCTTGTCCAAAATTTCCGCCAGATCAACACCGTCTTTTTCTCCGCCTAATTGAATATCTAATAAAACGAGGTCTAGATTGGTTTCTTTTATTTCGTCTAAAGCTTCTTCAACATTGTCGGTATTTCCACAGATATTATAGCCTTGCTTTTTTAGAGCAGTCTCAATAGTAATGGCTATTATTGGATCGTCTTCTACAATATATATGTTTAGTTTGCTCATAGTACTTTTAAAGTATTTCAAACTTCTTAATATTTAAAATTACTTCAGTGCCATTGCTTAGAGACGAATTATAATCTAAACTTGCCTTCAATTTTTTTGAAAGTGCGTTCATCAATTTTATACCAAAGGAAGTATCTTTTATTTCATCTTCAAAACCTTTTCCGTTGTCTATTACTTTCAGAATAAGTTCGTCATTCTTTTTTCTGAAATCTATTGAAAGGATACTTTCAGGAGTAATAATTTCATATGCGTGTTTCAATACATTTACGATTAATTCATTCAGAATTAGGCCTATTGGCGTAATGGTTTCAATGCTCAGTACAAGTGATTCAATGTTCAGTTTATAAGGCAATAATTCTTTTTTGAATTGGTGCATTTCAAAAATATCTTTGGTTAATGCTTCTAAATATTCTTTGCTATCAATACCCACCAATTGGTCTTTGCTATAAAGGCGTTGATGAATTAAAACCATCGACCTTACTCTATTCTGTGCTTCGCGGAGGGCAATTTGCGCTTCCTTATCCTCGATATTTTCAGATTGTAGATAAAGTAGCGAAGAAACTATTTGAAAACTGTTTTTTACACGATGATGGGTTTCTTTTAAAAGCACGTTTTTTTCATCTACAGTTGCCTCTAGTAGTTTTTTCTGTTTTGCTAAGATTTTGTTTTTCTTTCTGTTTTTATAAAAGAAAAAGCCTAGAAAAGCAGCAAACAAAAAGCCAACGCCCGAAAGAATTGAATAAAGCTGACTTTCCTTTTTTTGAGCAACAATTTCAGCATTTTTAAGTGCTGAAGTTTTGTTGAATTCAAACTGCATTTCCTGTTGCGTCTGCTTTTTTATGTTTTTATCGTTGAAAATGGTTTCCCGTGCATCCTCGAAAAGCTCATAGTTTTCAAGGAATTGGCTATAGCTTCCAGTACTTTTATACGCCGAGTACAAACAATTACATGCTTTTGAAAATACTTGCAAGTTTTCGGTTACCGAAGTAATTTCCTTGGCTTTCTGGCAGTCTGCAATTGCTCAATCATATTTTTCTTGTTTTAAATAATGATCACCTCTATAAGCAAGAGATTCGGCCAGATTTCCAGATATTTTAGTACTTTCATAAAACGAAATTGCTGTGTTTAAATATGGTAAACCTTCTTCAAATCTGCTAAGGTTTGTGTAAGCAATACCAATATTTAAATCTGAATTAACCAATAATAATTCGGGCGCTTTTCCTTTTTTCTTTAGTTGTTTACCTTCAAGAAAAGCTGCTAAAGCTTCTTCATATTTTTCGAGATTTAAAAAAAGGTCACCTTTATTGGTTCTAAAAATTCCAGCAGAAATATAAGATTTGTCCTTAATTGATGCTTTGCAGCCTTTATCATAATAATAACTTGCCTTATCATACTCCTCCATTTGGTTGTAGAAATTGGCAATGGCATTATCCAACGAGAGACGCTCTTTTTTGTAATTTAACTTTTCTTCACCAACTAGTGTTGTAGTATCTATTTTATCTAAAAATGCTTGCGATTTTAGGGTTAAGTCAAGCGCTCTAGGCATATCTCCTTTTAAAACGTAAATGCCGCCCTCGGTATTTAAAACGGATGATCTTAAAAAAGGAAGTTCGTTATCACTAATTAAATCTTTCGATTTTTGAATATAATAAAGCGAAGAATCTAAGTTTGTGTTGTAGTAATAATAGGTAATGGTGAGCAATTTAGGAACATTCGCCTTTTTTGAAATTTCTTCCGATTTTTTGATGAGCCGGAGACTTCCCACGCCATAACACAGCTTGCTTGTTTCTTTATTTAAGGCTGTAATCTTTTCATCGGGTGTAGCAATTTTTTCAATTTCTTTTATAATAGAATCTACAACCGCTGCATTATTGGTTGGCGCTTTTTGCGAGAATACTGCAAAAGTGATTAATAAAGCTAAAATTGAAAGTGAGGTTTTCAAATATTGACTTAGGCACTTAGCTACTAATGTTTTTAATCAGGCAAGGTTTACTTATA
>CAZFUX010000109.1:0-8136 GCA_964522085.1 uncultured Aequorivita sp. | reverse complement strand
AATTTTCAAATTATTAAACCCGATTTTTCGGGTTCCTATGTGTAGTGAGTATACAGTAAATAAGTCATTATATCAACAGTTTTTTATTGTCGTTATTTACATAAAGATAAATATTTTTAAACTGCCACACTATACTCCCGCAAAGCATCATTCAAAGAAGTTTTAAGATTGGTGCTTTCTTTCCGTACACCAATAATCAAAGCACAAGGCACTTGAAATTCGCCAGCAGGAAATTTTTTAGTATAGCTTCCTGGAATAACTACGGAGCGTTCAGGAATGTATCCTTTTATTTCAACAGGGTTTTCACCAGTTACATCAATAATTTTTGTGGAAGCAGTTAGCACAACATTAGCACCCAAAACGGCTTCTTTACCCACACGAACGCCTTCAACCACAATACAACGTGATCCAATAAAAGCATTATCTTCAATAATTACAGGAGCGGCTTGCAGAGGTTCCAAAACGCCACCAATACCTACGCCACCGCTAAGGTGTACGTTTTTACCAATTTGTGCGCAACTACCTACAGTTGCCCAAGTATCTACCATTGTACCTTCATCTACATAAGCACCAATGTTTACGTAGCTTGGCATAAGTATTACGCCTCTAGAAATGTAGGCTCCGTGCCTCGCAACAGCGTGTGGCACTACACGAATACCTTTTGCTTCATAGCCAGACTTTAGCGGTATTTTATCGTGATATTCAAAAATACCAGCTTCTAGCGTGCGCATTTTTTGAATAGGGAAGTAGAGCACAATTGCTTTTTTAACCCATTCGTTTACTTGCCAGCCATCGGCAGTTGGTTCTGCACAGCGTAGTTTGCCTTCGTCACAAAGGTTTACAACTTCGCGTATGGCAACAATGGTTTCTGTTTCGGTAAGTAGGGAACGGTCGTTCCAAGCTTTTTCTATGGTTTTTTGTAGTTCTTTCATGTTTTTTTTGGATTCAATAGGTAAGGGAGTCAAGAACCAAGACGGGCAACCAAACAATTTTGTCCTGTTTCCTTTGAGTCTTATTTCATGCTTCGAGTTTCCACAAATATAAGCTTCATAATTCAAAATTGCAGGCGATAATAGTATAGTAATTCACAAACCTTTATTTTTGCAAAAGTTATGGGAAGAATTTTAGCTTTAGATTACGGCGGCAAACGCACTGGCATTGCCATTACGGACGAGTTGCAGCTAATTGCTTCGGGTTTAACAACCGTTGTAACTTCTGAATTAATGGTTTTTTTGAAAAATTACATAGCTTCAGAAAAAGTAGAATTAGTTATAGTAGGCGAACCCAAACAGAAGGACGGAACCCATTCCAGTATTGAAGAAGAAATTAAGAAATTTTTAAAGAAATTTTCAAAAGTTTTTCCCGACTTAGCAGTAAAGCGTGTTGATGAACGTTACACCAGTAAAATGGCTTTCCAAACAATGATAGACAGCGGTCTTAAAAAGAAACAGCGACAGAATAAAGCGTTGGTGGATGAGATTAGTGCTACGATTATTTTGCAAGAGTTTTTATATAATAAATAGAAAAGAAATTTTCTTTAGACGCACGATGTCATCGCGCGCAAGTAATTTAAAATTTTTATTAGTCATTAAACATTATTAAATGATTTACCCAATAGTAGCCTACGGCTATCCAGTTTTACGAAAGAAAACTGAAGAAATACCAAAAGAGTATAAAAACTTAGATGCAGTTCTCGAAAATATGTTCGAGACCATGTATGAGGCTCGTGGCATTGGCCTTGCAGCGCCACAGGTAAATATACCAATCCGCCTTTTTATAGTAGATGCAACTGTTTTTGAAGATGACGAAGATCTTACCGAGGAAGAACAAAAGTTTGTTTCAACTTTTAAAAAAGTGTTTATTAATGCTCGAATTATTGAAGAATCTGGCGATGAATGGGCGTTTAACGAAGGTTGTTTAAGTATTCCAGATGTTCGGGAAGATGTTTTTCGCCAGCCAGACATCGTTATGGAATATGAAGATGAAAATTTTAAAAAATACAAAGAAACTTTCAGCGGAATTGTGGCGCGAATCATTCAGCACGAATACGACCATATTGAAGGTGTTCTATTCACAGACAAACTTTCACCATTGAAAAAAAGATTGATAAAAAGTAAATTAGCAAATATTTCAAAAGGTAAAGTGAGTGTAGATTACCGCATGAAATTTCCAAATGCAAAAAAGAAACGTTAACACGCTTGCATATTTTAATCAAACCAAAGATATTTGCAAGTATCAAAAATAAATACAGTTGTTTTATGAGCTTAGAAAAAGTGCTTTCCATTGCCGGTAAACCCGGACTATACAAATTAAAAACGCAAACCCGTGTTGGTTTTCTTGCAGAATCGCTTTTAGACGGAAAAACAATAAATGTTGGTGCTCGCCAAAATGTGAGTTTACTTTCAGAAATTGCTATTTATACACTTACGGAAGAAGTTCCGCTTCGTGAAGTTTTCAAAAAGATTTCAGAAAAAGAAGACGGAAGAGAGACGATAAGCCATAAAGTTACCAAAGAAGAGTTAGAAGAATACTTCTTCGGTATAATGCCAGGTTATGATGAAGATCGCGTGTATGCAAGCGATATTAAAAAGGTAGTGCAATGGTATAACTTGCTAATAAAAAACGGCTTAACTGATTTCTCTGAAGCAAAAACAGATGAAGAAGTAGAAGCAAAAGCTAGTAAGAGCACTAAAGTTGTTTCGCCAAAAGCAGCAGCTCCAAAAAGTGCTTCGCCAAAAGCTTCTAACGCCAAAAAAGGAGGAGTAACAAAAAGCACAGCAGCTCGTAAAACCTAGAGTTCAGTATTAGGTTATAAAGTTATATAATATAAATCCCTAAGTCCAAAGTGGATTTGGGGATTTTCTATTTCAATCTTAGTCGTGTCCGACTAAGATATAAGACCGCTTACTTCGACAGGCTCAGCACAGGGAGCTGAAAGACTTAAGACATAAGACTTGCTTCTTAATGGGTTGGTAATTAGGTTAAATTGATTAAACACACTTTTTAATTGTTAAATTTTAAGAATAAACTTAATAGCAAGTTGTTACTTTATAAAAATGCTTAAAATACCTGTTATATTTGACCCCAACAGAATTTTGCAATATTTTAATCGGACACTAATGTTTCAATATAATTCTAACATAAAATATTCGTGAAATAGTGGCAAAATATATACATTAACACCAGCAAATCTCGAATTAACAAATTAACGAATCCTGTTTCAAAAAATGAACTCCCGAAAAGACCAACTAAAAGCCTTCGATAGACTGTTAACAATAATGGACGAACTGCGTGCGCAATGCCCGTGGGATAAGAAACAGACTATGGAAACACTGCGCCATTTAACCATTGAGGAAACTTATGAATTGGGTGATGCAATACTAGACAAAGATTTAGAGGAAGTTAAGAAGGAGTTGGGAGATGTATTGCTTCACTTGGTATTTTATGCCAAAATAGGAAGCGAAACCAACGATTTTGATATTGCAGATGTTTGTAATGAAATATGTGAAAAACTAATTTCGCGCCACCCGCATATTTATGGAGATGTTAAAGTTGCAGATGAAGAAGAAGTAAAACGAAATTGGGAAAACTTAAAGCTGAAAGAAGGCAAAAAAAGCGTTTTAGAAGGCGTCCCAAAATCGTTACCAGCTTTGGTAAAAGCTAGTAGAATACAAGATAAAGTAGCGGGAGTAGGCTTTGATTGGGAAGAACCCCAGCAAGTTTTCGAGAAATTACAAGAAGAACTAGGCGAACTACAACACGAAATAAACGAAAACAACCAGGAAAAAATAGAAGCCGAATTTGGCGACGTACTTTTCTCAATGATTAACTACGCTCGTTTCTTAAAAGTAAATACTGAAAACGCATTGGAGCGTACCAACAAAAAATTTATTAAACGTTTTCAGTATTTAGAAAGCAAAGCCAAGGAAGCTAACAAATCTTTAAAAGATATGACCTTGGCTGAAATGGATGTTTATTGGAACGAAGCTAAACTTCAGTAGTCAGTGTTCAGTAGGTAGTGAAAAAATAACCTTTCTAAAATTAAATAGAAAGGCTAAATCTTTAAATTTTAATACCACCCTGAGCGCAATCGAAGGGTAGGAATTTTTAATCTTGCCGAATTTCCTTAATTTTAGAAAGTTTTGCTTTCCAAACTTCGAGCTGTTCTTTGTGGCGATCAATGTTTTTATTTACTTCTACAACCATTGGATTATCGTCGTCTACGTGGCGGAAGAAGCCTAAATTGTTTTCCAATTGGCGTATTTCAGCTTTAGTTTCATCAATCTTTTTCGAAATAAAGAAATGTTCATTTTGCAGTTTTCGGTCATCGTCTCTATTAACGAGTGTATTTAGTTTATTGTCGAATTTAATAAGTTCAGTTTCTTTTTTGCTCAAATCTAATTTTGAGAAAAGCCCATCTAAAACTTTATTAAATTTTTGTTCAATATTGCGTTTGTTATAAGGTACACGACCAATTTCTTTCCAAGCAGAAATGTTTTCTTTAATAGATTTTAAATCGGATTTGTGATCGCCGCTTATTTCAAAAGTTGAAAGTTTATCAAGCATTGCTTGCTTGTTTTCAAAATGAACCACTTCTTCTTTATTGGCTTCATTTTTCTGAGCGTGAAGTCGGTCAAAATAGTGATTACAAGCTTTTTTGAATTGTTTCCAAATCTTATCGCTGTCTTTTCGTGGCACGTGGCCAATACTTTTCCAGTCGCTTTGAATTTTTTTTATCAATTGCGTTGTAGCATCAAAATCTTCACTATCCTTATTTTCGTCTGCTATTTTTATAAGCTCTCTTTTCTGTTCTAGATTGGTAAACTGCTCTTTTTTCTGATCCTTATAAAAACTATTTTTTTGTTGGTTAAAATTACCTGTAACATCTTTAAAAGCTTTCCAAATTTCTTTGTTATTGGCTCTTGGTACGCGTCCTGTATTAAAAAACGCATCGCGAAGTTCTTGTACTTTTTTAATAGCATTTTGCCAACCTTGATGACTTGGTTTAACCTCTTCAATTGCTTTTTTTATGTCGTCAACAAGTTGTTTTTTCTTTTCAAAATTGTCTTCAAAATCCTTCTCCATTTCTGCCAATTGCCCTTGACGCTTGTCGTGGATTATTTTTGTTGCATCACTAAATTTATCCCAAACTTCATCACGATATTCCTTGGCTACAGGACCAATATCTTCTTTCCACATTTTGTGAAGCATTTGCAGTTCACGGAATGCTTTATTAATATTTTCTTCTTGTCCAAGCTCCTCGGCACGGGTAATTAGTTTTAATTTGGCGTCTAAATTATGTTTGAAATCAAGATCGCGGAATTCGCGGTTTAGGTGAAGAAAATCGTAGAAATTTTCAACGTGGTGATGGTAGGTGTTCCAAACTGTGTTATACTTATCACGCGGGATGGCTCCAGCTACATGCCATTTTTCTTGAATTTCTTTAAAATGTTTATATGTAGTATTTATGTTTTCTTCGGCACCTAAAAGACCTTTTAATTCTTCGATCAGCTCCCATCGTTTGTCAATGTTTGCTTGTAAGTCTTTTTTAAGGTTTTTATAATGGCTATTTCGTTTTTCCTTATAGTCGAAGTAAAGCGAATTGAATTCTTTTTTTAGCGGAGTAGTGTAGTGGAAATCGATTATATTACCACCTTCGGTAAGAAATTCTTCTTTTTTCTGTTCTAATTCTTCATTGAACAGATTATTAAATTCTGAACGTATTTCCTCAACATCATGCTTTAGATCTTTATTTTTTTTTGTTTTCAGCAATTCATCAAGTGCTGCAACCAATTCTTTTTTAGTAAGTGTGCTGTAATCCTTTTGCTCCTTTTCTTCGTGGTCTTCTTCCTCTTCTTCATCTTCTTCATCTTCAGAAGATGCTACTTCTTCTTCATCATCTTCGCCCTCCGTAGCTTCAGCAGAGGATGGATCGCCTTCTTCGTCATCAGAATCTTTTGTGGCAACAACTTGGTTTTCTGAAGTTTTAGCTTTAGCTTCAGCTTCATCAGAAGTTTCAATTTTTTCTTCGGAAGTAACTTCGTCAAATTTTCTTTCTTCAACAGATTCCTTTTCTACAATACTATCAGCATCGGTTTCAACTTTATCAGCTTCAGAAATATTTTCCGAGTCTGTTATTGCTTCTTCGACAATCTCAGCTTTGTTTTCGACTTCGACTTTGTTTTCGATTTCAGCAGTTGTTGGAATTTCTTTTTCGGCGTTTGGCAATTTTTCGTCAGACATTTGTTTCAATGTTAAGGTTCGTTTTTCTTAGAGGGTCAAGATACTAACAACTGCGCAATTGGCAAAGCACACAGCGTTTTTTTGAAATTTTTTATATCAATTTTAAGAATTCCAGATTTCCCAAGCTTTTTCAGCTTGTAGTGCTAACATTTTCAGTCCATTGCTGGTTTTTGCACCTTGAAACTTTCCGCATTTTAGAAATTCAGTTTCTGTAGGATTGTAGATTAAGTCGAATAATAAATGGTTTTTTGTAAGAAATTGATAGGGAATTGAAGGACAATCAGCAATATTTGGAAAGGTTCCCAAAGGCGTGCAGTTTATAATCAGAAAATGATTTTCAATAATGGTTTTAGTAAGTTCAGCATACTTCAAATTTCCAGAAGTAAGATTTCTACTCACAAATTTGAAAGTGAATCCGAGTTTTTCCAATGAATAGGCTATTGCTTTAGAAGCACCACCAGTTCCTAAAATAAGAGCAGTTTTATTATGAAGAGGTAAAAACTGTTCAATAGATTTCTGAAACCCATAATAATCGGTATTAAATCCTGTAAGTTTTTCGTCTTCAGAAATTTTAATAGTGTTTACTGCACCAATTTTTTTAGCTTCTTCATCTATATAATCTAAATACGGAATAACAGCTTCTTTATAAGGAATAGTTACGTTAATACCCTTTAAATTGGGTGTTTCAGGAATTATCTTTGGAAATCTTTCTATGGTAGAAATATCAAAATTTTCATAAGAATGTGGCAGATTTTCCTTTTCAAACTTTTCAGAAAAGAAATTTTTTGAAAATGAATAGTCTATATCTTTTCCTAATAATCCAAATTTAGACACTGCGCTTCTTTTTATAATTATCGTACCAATTTAAACTTAAAACTATTGCAATACCCACTAGAATAAAAGCAATTGCAAGAATAGTTTCTAAACTAAATCGCGAAGGGAAATCGCGTGTATAACCTGTAATTATTTCTCTACCATTGGCATCGATTGCTATTTCGCCAAGACTGTTAACTTCTTTCCACGGCCAAACTACACCAAGCGAACCCGCAATAAACCCAATAATAACGGCATACGTAGATTTTTTATAGCGTTTAAGCACATAACCTAAAATATGTGACAGTGAAACCAAACCTACCAAAGAACCTAAAGAAAATACAGTTAATATTTGTAGTAATTCCAATCGAGCGGGGTCGCTAATCCAATCAAAATTAAATTGAAAAATATCAGCGATAGTATCAAAAAGTGCATTTACTGAATCTACCAGAAGTAACACATAATTACCGAAGAGTATCAAAATAAAAGAACCTGAAAGCCCTGGCAACGTCATTCCTGAAACACTAATTATTCCGCAGAAAAAAACAAAAAAGAGATTGCCGTTTTCTTTTGCGGGCTCTAAAAAACTAATTGCAACACCGGCAATTACACCGCATAGTAGATATGCTACATATTTGCAGTTCCAATCTCCAAAGTCTTTCGCAATAAAATAAATGGAACCTATTATCATTCCGAAGAAAGCACTCCAAACGTAGAGTTCGTAATACATAATTAAATAATCAAGCAATTTTGAAATGCTGAAATAACTAATTACCATTCCTAAAATAAGCAATCCTAAAAATTGCCCGTTTATGTATCTATAAAAACTTTTAAAGCGACCGCCAATAAGAAGTTTAAAAGCCTTCTTGTTTATTTTTTGAAGCGAATAAATAAACTCTTCGTAAAAACCTGCTACAAAAGCCACAACACCACCAGAAATTCCAGGTACTTTATTGGCTGCACCCATTCCGAGCCCTTTAAGGACCAACCAGGTTTTATCTGAGAAGGAACGGTTTTCGTACACGTATTTGTTAAGTTTCACAAGGTTGTTGTGTTAAGTTGACAACTTGTTTACCTTTC
>CAZFUX010000108.1:0-8150 GCA_964522085.1 uncultured Aequorivita sp. | reverse complement strand
TTAATCTGAATATTAGCACTATAAATATACAAAATAGTATTGACAACACCAAGAAGAATAACGCTAAATAATTGATTATTAATCGGTTAATTTAGGTGGTGAAATCTTGGATTCCCGAAAACCTAAATGGAGTGAGTATAGAAGTTGTAATTGAAAAAATAAATCAAACTGAAATAAGTTGCTTATTACAAGGTGCTATAGTAAAGGAATCGCTTCTTTTTATAAATTATCATGAAGAAATTATCGCAGCTGTCGAAAATCCGCGTTACATTATTTCACAAGCAGGTTGGTTCAGAATTTATTAGGGCTGTCCAGTTTTTACGCAGTTCCTAAAATATTTGCAGAAAGAAAAACTGATGCCAATGTGTTTTATAAGCATTGGGTAAAGTTTAATAACAATTCAAAAATCACTTTCACAAGAAATCCTGAAGGCAGAAAATTATTATTAAAAGCTCGGTTTCATTATTACCAAGATTATAATAATGTGACTTCTAAAAAGGCTCTAATTTGGAAATAAGATCTTATTAAACCCAATCCTTCGGTTTTCTTAAAACTTCAATAAGCCTTTCTTCTTCACTGCCAATCTCTGGATGATGGTCGTATTTCCATTGCACATGCGGCGGCAAACTCATCAAAATACTCTCAACCCTTCCATTCGTTTTTAATCCGAAAAGCGTGCCTTTATCGTGAACCAAATTGAATTCCACATAACGACCACGGCGTATTTCTTGCCAATTTCTGTTTTCTTCGGAATAGGAGAGCTCTTTTCTTTTTTCAACAATGGGAACATAACATTCCAAAAAGCTATTTCCTATTTCGGTTACAAAATTGTACCAATCTTTCATTTTCATCTCATCTGTTTTCTTCAAATAATCGAAAAACAAGCCGCCAACGCCCCGCGCTTCTTCGCGATGGGTATTCCAAAAATATTCGTCGCAACGTTTTTTATAGGTTTCGTAAAATGTTTGATTGTGTTTATCGCAAGCCGTTTTACAAACTTGATGAAAATGTTCTGCATCTTCCTCAAATAAATAATAGGGTGTTAAATCTTGTCCGCCACCAAACCAGCTATCTACAATATTTCCTTCCGCATCATACATTTCAAAATAACGCCAGTTTGCATGTACTGTTGGTACCATTGGGCTTTTTGGATGAAGCACTAAACTTAAACCGCAAGCAAAAAAATCAGCATCTTTTACACCAAAATATGCCTGCATGCTTTCGGGCAATTTACCGTGAACCTCACTAATGTTTACGCCTCCTTTTTCAAAAACAGCTCCATTTTCAATTACACGAGTTTGACCGCCTCCTCCTTCTGTGCGAACCCATTTATCTTCTTGAAAGGTTGCTTTTCCATCAATATCTTCTAATGCTGAAGTGATTTCGTTTTGTAAGTTTTTTATGTATTTAACGAATTTTTCTTTCATTATAAATTCTTTTTAAGCGTTTTCGAGTTCTCTAAAACCCTTAGGGTTTCAGTACTTGCCGCTGTAACGGAAAGTGGCAAAACTAATATTATTCCGATAATGGGAATTAACAGTACTAGCATAAAAACAATTCCGTTTCCAATTGCTAAACCTCGATTTCTCTGCACAAATTTTATGCTTTCTGAATATTTGTAATGTCTTTCTAAGGTATAATCCATGTTTCCAAAACCTGCATAATAACTCTGTACTAAAAACAAAAGTATAGACGATGCAATTCCAACTATAGGAATAAATCCTATTAATATTATTGGAATGGTTAACAGCAATTCCATTATTAAATTTCGTGCGTTTATGCGTACGCCACGCCAAAGTTGACCCGCATTAGTAGTATTTCTGTGCGAATGGCTAGACTGATGTATTCCGTATAAATGTTTTTCAATTTTTTCTGAAACAGGACTCATAAATGGAGCACTAAGTGCCATTACTATGTGGCGATATAAAATAAGTCCTAGTGCTATAATTATTAAACCTCCAATAAATTCACTAATAGTTCTGAAAGTTTCGGCACCCCATTCCCAAAACCAAATTTTTGAAATAAATGCGCCAAGGTTATCACTTAATCCCCAAGCCGAAAAACCTATTAAAACAGCGGTAAAAAAACTAATAGCCATTGGCACACCAAAGTATTTCCAAAGCCCAAGTTTGTTGATGAGCTTAAAAGTACCTTCGTATGCTTGTATGCCTTTTAGGATATTTTTTATCATTAAGTGAAATTTAAACCTAACAGGTTTTTTTCATTGTATATAAACTAACTTATTTCCAAGTTTTTCAATTTCTTCAACAGCTTTAATCTTTACAGCTTCTGAAGCTTTTTGCTTCAAAAAAGACATGATTTCTTCTTTATTTTTTCCTTTTACTTCATTATAAAAAGAAATTCCTACTTGATTGTTGTGCAAATCCATTGCGTGCTCCAAAGGCTCGTTTGGTGAAAATTTTTCGTGCCAATCTGTAAATTCTTTTGCCCAAGCAGTTGCTTTTTCTTCATTATTTTTCCACTTTAAAGATTTACGGATTATTAAAATAACCCAAAGTGCATGCCTAAATGCATTTGCGGGGTTACTTAAATGATGCTTACTCCCGTATTCTTTCTGCGCAATTGCCATACAATCTCTGGTTGCAAAAATAGTTGGAATGGTGTAAAACGGATTTCTACTAAAAAGACCAAGCAACCCAAAAAGTTGCTTGTAGTCTAGTTTATTAAAAATCTTCCAAAGCATTTAATCTTGCTTGTATTCTTTCACAGCTTCAATAAATGCACCAGCATTTTCGAGTGGAATATTTGGTAAAATTCCGTGACCTAAGTTTACGATATATCTATCTTTCCCAAATGCATCAATCATCTGCTTCACCATCTTTTTAATTTCTGAAGGCGGACTAAAAAGACGGGTTGGATCAAAATTTCCTTGTAGTGTAATGTTGCCACCTGTAAGATAACGAGCATTTCTAGGTGAACAAGTCCAATCTACACCTAATGCTGCGGCACCACTTTTCGCCATAGTATCTAATGCAAACCAACATCCTTTTCCGAAAGCAATTACGGGTGTTTCATCTTTTAAAGCGTCAATAATTTGTTGCATATATTGCCAACTAAATTCCTGATAATCAGTTGGTGAAAGCATGCCGCCCCAGCTATCGAAAACTTGAACTGCGTTTACACCAACTTTTACTTTTTCTTTTAGATATAGAATGGTTGTATCGGTAATTTTTTGAAGTAATTCGTGTGCTGCAAGAGGCTGTGTGAAACAGAATTCCTTTGCCAAATCAAAATTCTTGGAACCCTGACCTTGTACGCAATAACAAAGTATTGTCCACGGACTACCTGCAAAACCTATCAACGGAATTTCGTCGTTTAGTTTTTCTTTTGTCATTTTAATGGCTTCCATTACATAGCCAAGGGTTTCATTAATGTCTGGTACAATAACGCGTTCCAAATCTTTTTGTGAACGTATTGGATCAGGAACGCATGGGCCAATGCCGGGTTTCATTTCTACATGAATATTCATTGCTTGTGGAATTACTAAGATATCGCTAAACAAAATTGCAGCATCCATTCCAAATCTGCGGATTGGCTGCACTGTAATTTCACTAGCAAGTTCTGGCGTTTGGCAGCGCGTAAAGAAATCGTATTTCGCTTTTATTTCTTGAAATTCTGGCAAATATCTTCCCGCTTGGCGCATCATCCAAACAGGTGGTCTTTCCACGGTTTCGCCGCGTAGCGCTTTTAAGAATAGATCGTTTTTTATCATAAGGTTCTAGTTAGGTATAAATTTTCTGCATTTTTAATATTTTCGCTGCTTTCGCAATGACGCTTTCTACTGTTGTGGAATTTGAAATCACCACATTCTCAGTATGTTTTTTTGCCTCTAGAGCGGTTGTTGTTCCTATACAAACAAAAATTGCTTTTGAATTTGTTAGATTACGATGTTCTTGGCAAAGACTTCTCACTCCACTTGGGCTGAAAAACATAATTGCATCAAACTGTCTATCAAATTTCTTCGGATTCAACGTTGTTTTATAAACTTCAATTTCTTCAAAAATAATATCATTTTCTTTTAATTTTGAAGAAATTTCTTCGCTTCGAATGTTTCCGCAGAAAAAATGAAAATGATCATTTTTATGGTTTTCAACTAAATATTGAGCCAATTCTGATGCATATTCAGTCATTTTAATCACTTTTTGACCGTTTTCTTGCAATTGTGCTTTTGTTTTTTCTCCTACGCAAAAGCAGTTTTCGACTGCGCTCGAATTAATATTTTTGAAAAATGATTTAACGCCATTCTGACTTGTAAAAATTGCGTTTTTAATAATTGAAGGAAAATTAAATGGTATAAATTCAATCTTTATGGCATTGTATTCTACCAACGAAACTCCTGCGTTAATCAACAATTCCTTTTGGGAAATGCTCAGTTTTTTAGTGGAGAGAACGCTTTTCATCACATTAGTTTTAGCAGCTTATTTACCTGTATGTCGTTTAATTTTTGCCATTAATTCTTTGCCGCCATGCTTTAAAATATACAAGGCACATTCTTTTCCAAAATTTTTGTATTCTGAAGTTTCTATACTTTTTTCAATTTCAAGTTTTTCCTTACCTTCCAAAGAAAATAGGCAACCTTTGAAAAGAACTTTATCTGCTACAATTTCAGCAAAAGCTCCAATGGGTGCAGTACAACCACCTTCTAAAGTATTTAAAAACTCACGTTCTATATGTGTGCAAATTTCTGATGAAAGATGATTTAATTTTGATGTGGCTTCAATTGAAAAGGTATCATTTTCCATTGCTACTATTACCATTACCCCTTGAGCGGGTGCTGGAGTCATCCAATCTAAATCGATGTAGTTAGTCGGTAAAACATTTATTCTTTCCAATCCTGCTTTTGCAAAAATGGCACCTTCCCATTTATTGTCTTCTAATTTTTGAAGTCGTGTATTTACATTACCACGCAAGTCTACAAGATTGTGATTTGGATACCTGTGCAACCACTGGGCCTGCCTACGAAGGCTTCCGGTAGCAATGGTGCAAGGTTTTTCGTAATCAAATTCGCCGTTTGTAACCAAAATATCTTGAGATGAAGCGCGTGCTAAAACTGCAGTTTGTACAATACCACGAGGTAAAAGCGTGGGCACATCTTTCATACTATGAACGGCAATATCTACCATTCCATTAATCATTGCAACATCTAATGTTTTGGTGAAAATACCAGTGATACCCATTTCATAAAGGGGTTTGTCTAATATTAAATCTCCTGTAGATTTTACGGGAAGCAGCTCGGTTTTATACCCTAAATTTTCAAGTTTAGATTTTACAGTATTAGCTTGCCAAAGTGCAAGTTCACTATCGCGGGTCCCAATTCGGATTGTTTTTTCAAGGCTAAGCAGTTTCAAGTTGGAAAACTCTTCTTATAAGTTCAATACTTTCGGCAGAGCCTTCTTCACCTTTAATGTGGTTGACGAAATACGTAGTAATTTTTTGGATAAGGCGGTCGCTGATGATTTCGGCTTGTTCTTCATTAAAACCATCAATTTTTTTGCGCTGATTGTCTATTTCACCAGCCTTAAGTTCGGCGAGTTTAAGTTTTAAAGCTCTAACGGTAGGAGCAAACTTACGTTCGTCTGCCCATTTGTTGAATTCTTTTTCAATTTCTCCAATAATTTTCTTTGCCTTTGGAAGTTGCGATGCACGTTGTTCTAGTGTTTCATCGGTAACTGCTGAAAGATCATCTAAGTGTACTAAGGTTACAAATTCATTTTCTAAAACATCTTCCGAAACATTTTTAGGAATTGAAAGATCGAGAATTAAAAGTGGTCTTTTTAAGTATAAAAGTTCTTTTGAAATTGTTGGTTGTTGTGCGCCAGTGGCTACAATAAGTACATCCGTCTGCGCAATTTCACTTTGAATATCTGCATAATCCTTAACGACTAAATTGAATTTTCCGGCTACTTTTTCTGCAGTTTCTTTTGTGCGATTTATAAGTGTTATGTGTTCGTTTTTTGTATGCTTTGTAAGGTTTTCACACGTATTTCTACCTATTTTACCTGTACCGAAAAGAAGAATATTTTTTTCTGAAATAGCTGGAACTTTCTTCATAATATATTGCACTGCAGCAAAACTTACCGAAGTAGCGCCAGAAGAAATTTTTGTTTCGTTTTTTATACGTTTGCTAGCCTGAATAACGGCATTTGCCAAACGCTCCATAAATGGATTGAAAATATCGTGTTTTTTTGACTCACGGAATGCATTGCGAAGCTGGCTTATAATTTCAAAATCGCCCAGAATCTGGCTATCAAGACCAGTTCCTACTGTAAAAAGATGCGAAACCGCATGGTGGTTTTTATATACATAAGCTACTTTTTCAAACTCTTCAACAGTACCGTTAGTGTACTCGCAAAGCAATTTTATAAGTTGGTAAGGATGTTGTGCAAAACCGTAAAGCTCTGTACGGTTACAGGTAGAAATTACAGAAAGTGAAGGAATTCCATTTTCTTTAGCCTGTGTAAGAATATTCTTTTTAGCAGTATCGTCAATACTAAAATTACCGCGTATGGCGGCATCTGCTTTTTTGTAGTTGAGCCCGATGGCGTAAAAATCGCCTTCGAGAGATTCTCCAGAATATGTATTCAAATTATTTTTCATATAAAAACGTAGCAAATGTACAGGCATTGTTTTTTAAAAAACAACGCCAGCGGTATCTTTTATGTCGTTGGCTGTTAAAATTGGACTAAATATGATATTTGTCATATTTATTGCCCTAAATTCGTGCTTTCAAGGCTACAATAATAATAACTTATTTAGAACTATTCTAAATAAAATCATTTCAAAAGCAATATGAATTCTGAAAAAAATGTCGCTCAAAGTTTACCTGCTAAGGAAGTAGGTTTTTACGAAGAAACCGCAATTGAAACTGGTTTTTTTATTCTGAAATTCAACAATGAAACTAATGATAATCAAACTTTTAAACGTGAAGTTAGTTCTAATTTTATCCAATTTCATTTCTGTATAAAAGGTTCTGCCTCGTTTGTATTTAATGATGGAAATTATAAGCTTCCTATAAATGAAGAAAATTCGTTGTTACTTTATAATCCGCAGCGAGATTTGCCTCTAGATTTACATTTAATGCCCCATTCTTGGGTACTTTCGGTGTTGTTGCCTATTAATAAATTTCATAGTTTATTTTCTACTGAAGCAAATTATATTACGTTTTTAAGTGATGAGAATAAAGATCGAAAATATTATAAAGACGGTCGTATTACACCTTCAATGGCAATTGTGCTTAACCAATTGATGAATTATAATCTGCACCCAACCATAAAACCACTTTATTTTAAGGCGAAAGCCTATGAACTGTTGAGCCTTTATTTTAACCGGCCAGCAGATGCTGATGTAGAGCAATGCCCTTTTTTGGCAGATGAAGACAATGTTTCAAAAATAAAAAAAGCGAAGCAAATTATGATTTCCAGAATGGCAGAACCACCTACATTACACCAACTTGCAGATGAAATTAATCTACCGATAAACCGATTGAAAGAAGGTTTCAAGCAGATTTATGGAGATTCAGTTTTTAGTTTTCTGTTTGACTATAAAATGGAAGTCGCCCGTCAACTGCTAGCAACGGGCTCACACAATGTAAATGAAGTTGGGCTGAAAGTAGGTTACAGCACTTCAAGTCATTTTATAGCTGCTTTTAAAAAGAAGTTTGGAACAACACCCAAGAAGTTTTTGATGGGATTGAATGTTTAGTTAAAATTCTCAATTTTTACATTTTCAAATATAAAAATGACACACAACACCGAAATTGTAAATACTATTTTTAAAGATCTTTCCTTTACTCCAGAAGAAAGCAGCCTATTATTGCGCTGTTTTGAAAAAATACACCTTCCCAAGCACAGTTTGCTTCTGGAATCGGGTCAATACGTTCATAATCAATATTATGTAATCGATGGGTGTTTACGCACATATTATATAGCTCCAGATGGCAAGGAACACACAGTACAATTTGCTATAGCAGATTGGTGGATTAGTGACTATACTACATTCTTTAATATACTCACTCCATTTAGGTTTTCGGGAATCCAAGATTTCACTACCTAAATTAACCGATTAATAATCAATCATTTAGCGTTATTTTTCTTGGTGTTGTCAATACTATTTTGTATATTTATAGTACT
>CAZFUX010000107.1:0-8169 GCA_964522085.1 uncultured Aequorivita sp. | reverse complement strand
AATTTAGGTAGTGAAATCTTGGATTCCCGAAAACCTAAATGGAGTGAGTATACATTCCATAAAAATCTTCATAATCTCTATAAACGTCTTTTTCAATAATATTGAAATCTTGGTCTTTAGCTACTAAAAACTCAGTGGTATTTAATAGTTCATTTGTACTTGTTGAAAAGGTAGTTCCTTCAAGCTCTAAAGGAAGTGTAACGTCTGTATTAAAAACATTAGTGATTTCTAGCTGTTCTGGTGCTGCCTTACCTTTATAATGATGAAACTCATCCATTAATTGATTATTTTTCCATTTAAAAATACTTCCTATAGAATAACTTTCAACATCCATTGTTCCGCCTGCAACATCTATATCAACAATTTGGTACATCCAGTTAGGGATTGTTTTCTGAACATCCTCAAAATCTTCTTCTGTAGACATGCCTCAGTATTGATCCCAAGCAGTTCCCCCAGAGATAATATTATACACTGGCGAATCTTTAAGTTGCCCCCTGTGATACAAGTGATGGTGTGCCCCTATATGCAAAATAAACTTGTCACTTGTAGTAAGCATTGGTACAGCTGTGTTTCGTACCCAAGGAGATATATCACCTACGTATTGCTCCGCTTGATAAGGACGGTGACTAAGAGAAATTATCCAATCTACTGTATTGTCATTCACCGCAGCATTAATAACAGATTGTAACCAGCTCGATTGTTGTGCACCAGTATGCTCAGAACTTAAACTTAAGAAAAGTACATTTCCAGCTTGATAAGCATAATAATTTTCTGTGTCAGATGAAATACCCTGATAGTTAAAACCATCTAAATAAAAGTGATCATAATATGCAGACATTCCTAAAGTACCATAGGTTTCATGATTACCAACCGTAGTCTGTATTGCTAAATGTTTTGAAAGTTCGCGGTTCTTTATAAAGTGAACATTTTCATATTGGTCCAAAGTGCCTATATTCACTTGGTCTCCAACCATAAAGGTCATTGCTATACTCTCTTCTGGAGATCCTCCATATTTCTCAATTATCTTTCTCTTGGCGGCAGAAACCAAAGAATCGTATCTTGGTACGTTACGCAATTGGTTGTCACCCATTATAAAAATCGTATGTGACCGTCGCTAGTTGCAGCCTCACCTGGATTTGGTAAGGTTTTAAAAGAAGCGACTTCTGAATAATTATTGCCTGTTTTTGTTCTATAAAAATAACGAGTGTTCGGTGATAGGTTTACTAATTTTACTGAGTGATAATAATAATTTCCAGGATAACCCGAATCTACAAATATGTTTGTATTTCCTGTTACGGTAACATTTAGATTAGAATTAGATGTACCGTATTCAACTACAGATTCGTTATTGCCATCGGTTTTCCAATTTACATAAATTGAATTGGGAGTTACAGCCTGTAAGTAAGGAGCTAGGTCCTGTGCTGTGGCTGCCGTAATTACTAAGAATAGTAAATAAGTGAAATAGTTTTTAAACATGATTGGGTTTGTTTTTTAATTTTCAGCAAAGATATATTGCTATTTCAAGCCCGCTATTAGGAAGGGGTTAACGAACTCTTAAGTTTTGTTAAACTAAAGTATTTAGATAACCAATTGTTAATATTGAAATCAACAGCCACCAACCAATTCCTTATCTTTGACCCAAAATATTTTAAATGCTTCAAACCCTGGCACATTACACAATGCACCTGTTAGTTCCAGGCCTAATAGCCTATGTTTTTTTCAGAAAAGAATGGAAGAAGGCTTGGCTAATAATGCTTGCTACAATGTTAGTAGATTTAGACCATCTTCTAGCAACACCCATTTTCGACCCCAATCGTTGTAGCATTGGTTTTCATCCATTGCATAGTTATTGGGCGATTGCGGTTTATATAGTTTTATTACTGCCGAAGAAAACCAGAATAATCGCTGTAGGGTTATTGTTCCATATGCTAACGGATTACAAAGATTGCCAATGGAATTGAAATTCAAAATTTCAAATTCAAAATTGATTCAATTATGAAGGTGGCTGAGTGAATATCTTTTGCATCGCAAAAAGAGATTTGTACCGAAGCCCCGACTATCTGTGATGATAAGGCTCATTACGAAGAATAGTAAACCCACGATAAAGTTGCTCAATAAAAAAAAGCCGAACCATTTGGTGCGAAAAAGTCATAGAAGAAAGTGAAACCTTTCCGTTAGCACGTTCATAAACCGTATCACTAAAACCATAAGGACCTCCAATTGCAAAGATGAGGTTCTTCAAACCACTATTCATTTTTTTCTGAAGAAACTGTGCAAACCCTTCAGATGTATATGTTTTTCCTTTTTCATCTAGAAGAACCAAAACATCCGCAGTATTGGTTCGCTTCAATATCTCTTCACCTTCTGCTTGCTTCTGCAGCGCTTCAGAAAGATTTTTAGCATTCTTTATATCTGGAATTACATCCATTTCAAATGAAACGTAAAACCCCAAACGCTTGGTGTAATCGTCCATCAAGGTTTGCAATTGTTTATTATCGGTTTTACCAATTGCTAGTAGTGTTATTTTCATACTTCAAAAGTAATAGAATTTGAAGGTTTTTTACATAACTGCATACTGAAACTAAATACGGCCACTTCTTTTTGTTATTTTAGCAGAAATTTCCTTGCTATGATTTCAGAAAAACAATTCAACAAAGAGATAGATATTATTATTGCAAACGCCATTCGTGAAGACGTTGGCGATGGCGATTTTAGTTCGCTAGCCTGCATTCCAGAAGACGCAACAGGTTCTGCCAAACTATTGGTTAAAGATGAAGGTATAATTGCGGGTATAGATTTTGCCCGTCAAGTTTTTGAATATGTAGATATGGGATTGGAATTGGATGTAAAAATAAAAGATGGCAGCCATGTAAAATATGGCGATATATGTTTTTATGTTTCAGGAAGCTCACAATCCATCCTAAAAGCTGAAAGATTGGTACTCAACGCAATGCAGCGTATGAGTGCTATTGCAACTAAAACTAACGATTTTGTAAAACTGCTTGAAGGTACAAACACAAAAATCCTCGACACTAGAAAAACCACACCTGGTATACGTGCTCTAGAAAAATGGGCGGTAAAAATTGGCGGTGGCGAAAACCATCGTTTTGCGTTGTACGATATGATAATGCTAAAAGACAACCACATAGATTTTTGTGGTGGAATAATAAAAGCTATTGAAAAAACACAACGTTATTTAAAAAGCCATGATTTAGGCCTAAAAATAATTGTTGAAGCCAGAAACCTTTCAGAAATTGAAGAAATACTAAAAACCGAAGGCGTTTACAGAATTTTGATAGACAATTTTAATTATGTAGATACGCGAAAGGCTGTAAAATTAATAAATGGCAAATGCCTAACAGAATCTAGCGGCGGCATCACTTTGGAAACAATTCGAGACTATGCCGAATGTGGCGTAGATTACATTTCTAGTGGCGCACTAACACATTCAGTTTACAATATGGATCTTAGCTTAAAAGCTGTTAAATGAGCGAAGTAGATTTAAAAAAAACTGAGACCGAAACTGAAAAGGAAATTAACATTCCTGTAATTCGAGATTTGGTTAAACTTAGTAAAAGAATAAAGCTTCCGGGTTTGGGCGATTTTTCACTTTATCATTTGCTGGATATTTACGTTACTGGCATTTTGAAAGGTTCTTTTTCACCTCGTGCTAGCTCAATTGCGTATAGCTTTTTTCTTGCGCTATTTCCTTTTTTACTTTTTTTGTTAAACTTGATTCCGTATATCCCGATAGATGGTTTTCAAACACGATTTTTAATATTTATTGAAGCGCTATTGCCAGCTCAAACAACGCAGTTTTTCTATCCTATTATTGCAGATATTGCTGTAAACCCGCGTTCTGGCTTAATTTCAATAGTATTTTTTCTGTCCCTGTTTTTATCTGCGAACGGTGTAAACGCTATATTTGGTGCTTTTGAAAATTCAATACACGTAACGATAAACCGAAATTTTTTCAAACAATATTTTGTTGCTTTAATAGTCTCTATTTTCTTGGCATTGTTGTTGTTAACTTCGGTTGGGGTTATCCTTTATGGCGAATATGTTATTCACAACCTTCAATCTAGAGCATACATTCAAAATGATTTTTTCTGGGTTCAGTTCTTTCAATTTCTTGTTTTTGTTATAATGATTTACTTAGTAATAGCTACGCTTTATCATTTTGGTACTAAAGAAGGCAGGTCTGCAAGTTTTTTTTCCGCAGGAGCGTTGGCTACCACGGTTTTATTTTTGCTTACAACCTACTTTTTTGGCGTTTACATAAATAACTTTTCAAATTATAACGAGTTATATGGATCCATTGGTGCTCTTTTAATTTTGATGTTATATATTTGGATTAACGCAAACCTCTTGCTGCTAGGTTTTGAATTCAACATTTCAATAAAGCGGCTAAAAGAAAAAATGTAATACTATAAACCTAATTTAAATTATGAAAAAAGCACTTTTAACTATCTCCCTAATTGCTCTAACAATAATATCAGCAGTAGCCCAAGACGTAACAGGAAAATGGAAAACCGTTGATGACGAAACAGGCGAAGCAAAATCCATTGTAGAAATCTACAAGCAAAACGGAAAAGTATTCGGCAAAATCGTTGATATATTGAACCCTGAAAAGAAAAATGCAACCTGCGATGAATGTCCAGGATCTGATAAAAACAAACCTATCTTAGGAATGGTAATTATTAAAAATCTTGAAAAAGATGGCGATGAATACAACGAGGGAACAATAATGGATCCTAATAACGGGAAGGTCTACAAATGCTACATTGAGCTAGATGGCGCAAACAAACTAGACGTTCGCGGTTATGTAGGTTTCTCCTTATTAGGAAGAACACAAACTTGGACGCGAGTAAATTAAAGAACATAAAAATAGTATCTTTAGGTCACCAATTTTGGTGGCCTTTTTTTATTCACTTAACACCTCATAATACTTGTACTTCATAGACGTAATTCTCCCAATTCCTTTAAAACAGACTTTTACATATAGCGTAAACAAGGATGAAGCTGCTTTTTTAAAACAAGGTATGCGTGTGGCAATTCCGTTTGGGAAGTCTAAAGTTTACACGGGTATTGTCTATCAAGTTCACGATCAAGCTCCTGTTGGTTATGAAACCAAGTCTATTGATCATATTCTGGATGAAGAACCCATAATTACAAGCTTCCAACTAAAACATTGGGAATGGCTTGCCAACTATTATATGTGTTCTTTAGGTGAAGTAATAAAAGCGGCTTTGCCAAGCGCATTTTTGCTAGAAAGTGAAACGATGATAAAACTTTCTCTGGAAAAAAATTGGGATGAAAAGGCATTATCAGATGAAGAATTTTTAGTTTTTGAAGCCCTTCAACACCAATCATCACTTCATATAAATGATGTGCGGTCTATTTTGGATAAAAAGAATGTGGTTTCCATAATTCAGAAATTATTTGAAAAAGGAATTGTTGAAGTAGAAGAAACCGTTTACGAACAATACACACCAAAACTAAAACGCTATATAAAACTTACTGCGGAATATACTTCCGAAGAAAATTTAAAAGAATTACTAGATTCATTGAACCGTGCTCCAAAACAACGCGATATACTTATGAATCTTTTTATGTTGAGTAGCCAGACAAAAAAACCAATAAGTTCTACAACACTTCAGAAAAAAAGCGAGGCATCTGCTTCAACGTTAAAATCATTGATTGATAAAGGTATTTTAGAAGAATATTTTATTCAACACGATAGAGTAGAATTTTCAGGCGAAGCTTCTTCAGAAATAAAAAAACTTAGTGAAGCACAAACAAAAGCTTATGATGAAATAAAAACTTCATTTACTGATAATGAAGTGGTTTTATTACACGGCGTAACGTCCAGCGGAAAAACTGAAATATATGTTAGGCTTATCGAAGAAATGATTTCCGCAGGAAAACAAGTGCTTTATATGCTTCCAGAAATTGCTTTAACAACGCAATTAATAACACGGCTTCAGAAGTATTTTGGCGAAAAAATTTCGGTGTATCATTCAAAGTTTTCAGTAAACGAACGAGTTGAGGTTTGGAACAATGTACTTGCCGAAAAGCCGAAAGCACAAATAGTTATTGGCGCGCGTTCCTCTATGTTTCTTCCTTTTAAAAATTTAGGATTTATTATTGTAGATGAAGAACACGAGCCTTCCTTTAAACAATACAGCCCAGCGCCACGCTATAACGCTCGTGATAGTGCAGTAGTTTTGGCAAATCTACATAAAGCTAAAGTTTTAATGGGTTCTGCAACACCTTCACTAGAAAGTTACCATAATGCTATTATGGGAAAATTTGGTTTGGTAACCTTAAAAAAACGCTTCGGAAACGTATTAATGCCCGAAATTGAATTGGTAGATATAAAGGAGAAAAATCGCAAAAAACAAATGACGGGTCATTTCAGCGATCGTTTGCTTGAAGAAATGCGCGAAGCTTTAAAGAATGAGGAACAAATTATTCTATTTCAAAATAGAAGAGGTTTTTCGCCCGTTGTGGAATGTACTACTTGCGGTGTTTCGCCCCAATGTCCTAATTGTGATGTTAGCTTGACGTTTCATCAACATAAAAACCAATTGCGTTGCCACTATTGCGGTTATCATGTAGTTATGATGAAAAGCTGCATTGCCTGCGGAAGCGAAACTTTAGATACCAAAGGCTTTGGAACAGAGCAGATTGAAACTGAGTTAAAATCACTTTTTCCAAACCAAAAAATTGCCCGAATGGACCAAGATACCACCAAGGGCAAACACGCATATTCAAAATTAATTGAAGCTTTAGAGAATGAAGAAATAGATATTTTAGTGGGTACACAAATGCTTGCCAAGGGTTTAGATTTCAGGAATATAAGTTTAGTGGGTGTAATGAATGCAGATAATCTTTTAAATTTTCCAGATTTTAGAGCGCATGAACGTAGTTTTCAATTATTACAGCAAGTATCGGGTAGGGCAGGGCGTACCCAAAAACGTGGAAAGGTTTTAATACAAACCTATAATCCGTACCATCAAATTTTGAAACAAGTAAGCGTTAATGATTACGAAAGCATGTATAAAGAGCAGCAGGAAGAACGCTACAACTATAAGTATCCGCCTTTTTACAGAACAATAAAAATTGTTTTTAAGGATAAAAATTTAGGTCGTGTTCAGAAAGCTTCAACATGGTTTGGTTTAGCGTTAGAAAGTCAATTTAAAGAAAATGTTTTAGGACCCGAACCGCCGCCAATCGGGAGAATAAAAAATAAATATATTATAAATCTTCTTTTGAAAATTCCGAAGAAACAATCATTGCAAAAAACGAAGAAATATTTAGAAAACGTGCAGCGCAGTTTCAACTCAATCAAAGAGTTCTCAAGCGTTCGCGTAACTATTGATGTGGATAACTATTAAGATTTTTTTATGCTGGCAAGTGCTGTAATGAGATCAGCTTTTCTATTTCTACTTAATGGAAGTTTATCTTTCTCTAATTCAACAATTTTACTGCTATAACGTTGTACTTTTTCTAAATTAATAATGAAAGATTTGTGAATTCTAACAAACCTTTCACTAGGTAAAAGTTTTACAAAAGCCTTCATTGTTGAAAGTACTATGAGCGAGTCGTACTCCGTTACCAATTTTATATAATCTCCCAATGCCTCCACATATCGAAGTTCATTTAAAAAAACCTTTCTTTTTTTAAGATTGCTTTTTACAAATATGAAATCTTCATCGTTAGTACCATTAACTTTTTTAAGTTTATGATTTTCAATTGCTTTATGTGCAGCATTTAAAAAACGGTCTTTTTTAATTGGTTTGCGCAAATAATCTACCGCGTCATAATCAAAAGCTTTAAATGCGTATTTGGTTTTTCCGGTTATAAAAATTACTTGAGGTTTTTTTTGTAGGTCGTCTAAAAGATCAAAACCAGATAATATAGGCATTTCAATATCTAAAAAAATAAGATCAGCTTCAATTAAAGCTAAGCCCATCTTAGCTTCAATAGCATTTTTATACTCACCAACTAATTCAAGAACGGGGTGAGATTGAATTAATTTTATAATGGGAAGTCGTTGCAATGTAGAATCATCTACAACAATGCACCTTAGTTTTGATTTTTCCACTTAATTAGTTGTTAAGTTTCACAAGGTTGTTGTGTTAAGTTGACAACTTGTTTACCTTT
>CAZFUX010000106.1:0-8178 GCA_964522085.1 uncultured Aequorivita sp. | reverse complement strand
AATTTTCAAATTATTAAACCCGATTTTTAGGGTTCCTATGTGTAGTGAGTATACTATTAAATATCCAGGTCGCTATAAAACCGAACAACAATACAGTGACGTAGTAATAAAAGCACTGGGCAACGGTGAATTTTTGAAATTGAGTGATGTGGCCAAAATTGAATTAGGAGCACAATCCTATTCTGGAGGTTCCGTAACCAATGGCTATCCCGAAGTTCAATATGCGCAATCATCATTCAACACGCGCTATCCACAATATGAAATGACGCTGAATGTACCTTTAGCAAAAGAAGTTGGCGTTTCGGTGCAAAGTATTTTTGCAACACTTCAAGGATATATAGGAAGTGTTTTTGCAGCAGATTTTTCCCGTTTCGGAAAGCAATATCGTGTTTATGTCCAGGCTTTGCCGGAAGATAGAGCCACTGAAAGTGATTTGAACAACATTTACGTTCGCACCGCAAGTGGTGAAATGACACTGATAACGCAATTCGTAACACTGAAAAAAGTTTATGGCCCGCAATCGGTAACGCGTTTCAATCTTTTTAATTCAACCAAAATTACAGCCGCTACTGCTCCAGGGTTTAGTTCAGGTGATGTTATTAATGCTGGGAAGAAGTAAAACAAACATTGCCAAGTAATTTTGATATTGCTTATTCTGGATTGACTTTGGAAGAAAAAAACGCGGGAAACCAAACAACAATGATTTTTATTCTGTCGCTTGTATTCGTTTACTTTTTACTCGCCGCACAATACGAAAGTTATTTATTGCCCTTTTCGGTATTACTTTCTTTACCCGTCGGAGTTTTTGGAGCATATTTTACAACGCAACTTATGGGACTACAAAATAATATCTATTTCCAGATAGCTTTAATAATGCTTATTGGGCTCTTGGCAAAAAATGCAATTCTTATAGTAGAATTTGCTTTACAGCGAAGAAAACACGGTGAATCTATCGTTGATGCAGCCATTGAAGGTGCTGAAGCTAGATTACGTCCTATTTTAATGACATCTTTCGCCTTTATATTTGGATTAATGCCGTTGGTGCTTTCTAATGGAGTAGGTGCAGCAGGTAACCGTTCTATTGGCACGGGTGCTGTTGGCGGGCTCTTAATTGGAACTATTTTAGGAGTATTCGTGATTCCTATTTTGTTTATATTCTTCCAATGGTTACAAGAAAAAATTACGGGAGCGCCTACAAACAATGAAAAACTGATGGTTGTTGAAACTGGTGATAAACTAATTGAAAATACAGATAATAATGAATAATCAAATAAATTCATCCCCAAAAGACCTTAAAACTAAACAGATGAAAACCAATAGAATTTATTCATTATTGTTAATAATGAGCATTCCCTTTCTACTTGTTTCTTGCTTCGCCGCAAAAGATTATGAAAGGCCAGAGGTTGTAAACGAAGCAAATTACAGAACAGATAATCTTCCGCAGGATACATTGACCATTGCCACACTTTCGTGGAAAGAGTTGTTTACAGATCCTTCTCTTCAAAGTTATATTGAAGAAGGACTAACAAACAATATGGATATTCGTGTTGCAATTCAACAAATTCGAATTGCTGAAGCTTATGTAAAACAGGGGAAGGCAAGTTATTTTCCAACCCTTAGCGGAAAAGGACAATACACCCATCAGGAATTTTCGAGCGGAAGCCAATTCGGAAGTCAATTTTTTTCTTTAGATCAATATGAACTGAGTGCTGGTCTTTCTTGGGAAGCAGATATCTGGGGGAAAATCAGAAGTAATGAGCGTGCTTATCAAGCTTCATATCTTCAAAGCGTTGCTGCGCATCAAGCAGTAAAAAGTGCTTTGATTGCCAATATTGCTTCAGTTTATTATCAATTAATTTCTTTGGATGAACAGATTCGCATTACTGAAGAAACAATTAATGCGCGTTCAGAAGGTCTAGAAACTACACAAGCTTTAAAAGAAGCTGGTAGCGTTACTGAAGTTGGTGTAAAACAAACCGAAGCTCAATTATATACAGCGCAGGGAATTTTAATTGATTTAAAAAATCAGGCACGATTACTTGAAAATACGATGTCAATTTTGTTAGGAAGCGCTCCGCACGAAATATCACGTGGAAGTTTGGAAAATCAAGTTATTGCAGCACCATTAAATACCGGTGTTCCTTCTCAATTACTAAGAAATCGTCCAGATGTTATGACTGCCGAATATGGCCTGATGAATGCTTTCGAGCTAACTAACGCCGCTCGCGCCAGTTTCTATCCTTCGTTGACGCTTTCGGCAACAGGAGGACTGCAAAATTTGGAACTCGATAAACTTTTCAATGTCAATTCCTTATTCGCAACTATCCTCGGTGGTTTAACGCAGCCTATTTTCAACAAAAGGCAAATTCGCACACAATATGAAGTTTCACAAGCTCAGCAGGAACAGGCCTATCTAGATTTTAGACTTGCTGTTATTACCGCTAGCAAAGAAGTTTCAGATGCACTTTATAATTATCAGTCAGCAACTAAAAAAATTGAAGTGAAAGAAAAAGAATATGAAGCTTACAATTTGGCAACAAACTATTCAGAACAACTTTTAGATAATGGTTTGGCTAATTATTTAGAGGTCTTAAACGCTCAGGAAAACGCTCTAAATTCAAGTTTGAGTCTCATTACAGCAAAGAATAACCAACTTCAATCCGTTGTAGATTTATATGAAGCATTGGGTGGTGGTTGGAAATAAAATTTTTCATGATTGGTTAATAGTTGATTGATTTCTGCCTCGGTTTTGCCGGGGCAGATTTTTTTTACCAAAGAGTTCTAAGCTCTATATCACCAATTTAGCCTCCAAATACTACCATTTAGAATAAGGGTTTTTGCTCAATTGTGAATTGTAATATTTCACATTACCCGTAACTTCCTTTCCTAACCATTCAGGTTTAGAAAACGATTCTGATTCTGAACTCAATTCAATCTCGGCAACTATTAATCCTTCATTTTCACCCATAAAATCATCTACTTCAAATATGTGGCGATCATTAGAAATTTCATAACGGGTTTTTTCAATAATTCCTGGTTCACAAAGGTGTAATAGTTCTTCAGCTTCGGCAAGCGAAATTTGTTTTTCCCATTCATAGCGAGATAAACCAGACTCGTTACTTTTTCCTTTTATGGTCAAAAAGCCGTGATCACCTTGTATGCGCACTCTCACCGTTCGTTCAGGGTTAGTATTTAAAAAACCTTGTACTATGCGTGTTCGCTTGTGGGCTTCGTTTTTAAAAGCTTCGGAAATCACCAAAAATTTACATTCTATTTCTTGCATTTTTTTTGAATTTATAGACCTAACAGGTTTCAAAAACCTGTTAGGTCTTATTTTATTTACCGATCTCTTTTATTTTTTCTGAATGGATAATTTTTTCAGAATACCCTTCTTTCGCCAAAAACACCATCGCTTCGGCAATAGTTTCTGCTTTAATCATTTTGTATTTCTTCGGAATTAAAAAGCCGAATATCTTCATAAAAAAGGTTGCCATATTTTCACCCAAACGCTTTTCACCTCTATCACCAACAATTAGTGATGGTTGTAGAATATAAGTGTTTTCAATGTTTTGTTGAAGCACATCGCGCTGCATTTCGCCTTTTGTTTTGTTGTAAAAAACACTACTTTTTGGATCGGCTCCTAAGGCTGAAATAACGATAAAAGTTTTAATTCCGTTTTGTTTCGCAAGTTTTTCGGCCGTTACAGGAATTCCGTAATCAATCTTTTTATAGGTTTCTTTATTGGGTGTTTTAGACTTTGTAGTGCCAATGCAACAGAAAACTACATCGGCTTTAAAGGCTTCGGAATGGTTTTCCAGTTGAAACATATCTATTATATGCTCTTCAATTTTAGCGGATTTTTTTTTCGCGGAACTTCGTGAAAAGAGAATTATTTTTTCAAAAGAAGGATCTTTCAGGAGTTTTTCTAATAAAAGACTTCCTGTTAAACCTGTTGCGCCTAAAAGTATGGCTGTTTTTTTCATTATTTTATATTGATTGAAAATTTAGGTTTCGACTAGGCTTAACCAAACATTAAAGATATTAAATTTACAAGATGCAAGAGTCATTCCCAGTTCGCAAAATAATCCACGTAGATATGGATGCTTTTTATGCGTCAGTTGAGCAGTTGGACAATCCCGAATTGCGTGGAAAAGCTGTTGCTGTAGGAGGAAGTTCAGCACGTGGTGTGGTAAGCGCTGCAAGTTATGAAGCGCGAAAGTTTGGCGTTCGTAGTGCGATGAGTGGCGCAATGGCTAGAAAACTTTGCTCCGAACTTATATTTGTGAAAACGAATTTTGATCGCTATAGAGAAGTTTCAAAACAAATTAGAAAGATATTTTTTGAATATACAAATTTGGTGGAACCGCTTTCGTTAGATGAAGCCTATCTTGACGTAACAGAAAATAAAAAAGGGAATCCCAGTGCCACGATGATTGCCGAAGAAATCAGGAAGAAAATTAAGGAGAAAACAGGTTTGAATGCTTCCGCAGGAATTTCAATGAATAAATTTGTTGCGAAAATTGCCAGCGACATTAATAAACCAAACGGACAAAAAACAATTTCGCCAGAAGAGGTTATTCCTTTTTTGGAAACTTTGGATGTTAAGAAATTTTTCGGCGTTGGGAAGGTTACCAAAGAAAAAATGTACCGATTGGGAATTTATACTGGAAAAGATTTAAAAGGAAAATCGCTTGAATTTCTTGAAGAAAACTTCGGAAAAAGTGGAAGCCATTATTATAAAGTTGTTCGTGGTATTCACAACAGCAAAGTAAAACCCTCACGAATACAGAAATCTTTGGCTGCGGAACATACTTTTTTTGAAAACATTTCTTCAGAAATTTTTATGATGGAACGCCTTGAAGAAATTGCTGCCGAAGTAGAAAAACGTTTACACAAAAGCAAACTTGCAGGCAAAACCATTACTTTGAAAATTAAATACCGTGATTTCACTTTACAAACCCGCAGTAAAACGCTGCCACTTTTTATAGCTTCTAAAGAATTGATTTTAGATGTAGTTAAAGAATTGTTATATCAAGAAAAAATGAAGGAATCGGTACGGTTGTTAGGAATTTCAATTTCGAACCTAAACAATGAAATCTCCAAGAAAAAGGAGATTCCGAAAAAATCCATTGACGTACAATTAAAACTTGAATTTTAAAGCCCCTCCGCCTTCGGTACCTCCCCTAAAAAAGAGGGAGGAATATAATAGAAATTTTTAAATATGATAGAAAGCTACTTATCTTTAACCTAATTTAAAACTCCAAATTATGAAGAATGTAGCCATCTCCATCCTTGCAATTTCGGGCTTTACCGTTTTATTTTCCTGTAAAAATGACGTTAAAAACAGTGAGGAATCCCAAGCTGTTGTAGCCGATTCAATTCCTGCTGAAACTATTCCCGAGTTTATGTATGTTACCGCTGTGAGCGGTTTAACGCTGCGTGAATTTCCAAACCTACAAAGTGCAAAACTTGCTGTAATGCCCTTGGGCACGAAAGTAAAAATTGTAAATGCTGAAGGAAAAAATACGATGAATGTGGGCGGAATAGACGGTGCAATGGATGAAGTTGAATTCAACAATAAAAAGGGATTTGTCTTTAATGGTTTTATGTCGAAATTTTTTCCTCCTGAGCAAGATGCTTCTGCAAAAAATTATGCAGAAGAGCTTAAAAAAGATTTTTCAAACGTAAATTATTCTGAAGAAACGGGCGGAACGGCAAGCAAACCTACAAAAACTGAAACACTTATTTTACCTACCAATACCTGGCACGAAGCATTTTTTACAGCACAACAGCTTTTTGCAATTCCAAAAGCATTTGCGTTTCCAAACCCTAAAGGGTCCAACAATGAAACACAACAAAACGGGAATAAAAAGAAAACGGATTTTACTAGTGAGCTAAAAATTTCAAGAAATGATAACGAGCTTCAGAAAATAGTTTACAACTACAAAACAACAGGTTTTGGGTATAATGTTACTATTACTAAAGAAACAGACGGTATGAAACTTGAAAAAGTTGAGGTTGTAGATTGATTATTTCACCTGCGAAACCCTTAAAGTATTCACCATTCCCTTATCCACAATGGGCATTGCCGCAAGATTTATTAAATATTCGCCTTTGTTTACGTAGCCTTTTTCGGCAGCAATTCTGTTTACGTCGTCTACAGTTTCGTCTGTACTAACGTACTTGCCGTAATAGAAGGCTTTTACGCCCCAAAGTAGGTTTAATCTTGCCAAAATACGTTTGTTGCTGGTAAACGCCAGAATAAATGCAGCAGGACGCCAAGCAGATATCTGAAAAGCAGTATAGCCACTATTGGTTAAAGTGCAAATTGCTTTTGCTTCAATTTCATTAGCCATAAGGGCAGCGTGATAACAGATTGATTTTGTAACGTAACGATTGGTTTTAATTTGTGGGGGTTGTTGTGGAACGTTTATAAGTTCAGAGTTTTCAACGCTTTTCAAAATTTTTGTCATCGTTTTTATTACAGCAACGGGGTATTTACCTACGGAAGTTTCACCAGAAAGCATCACAGCATCTGCGCCATCCATAACGGAGTTTGCAACGTCATTAACTTCGGCACGAGTTGGCGTTAGCGAGGTTATCATTGTTTCCATCATTTGGGTGGCAATGATAACAGGAATACGGGCGCGTTTTGCGGTAAGCACTAATTCTTTTTGAATTAACGGCACTTCTTCTGCAGGAACTTCTACACCCAAATCGCCACGAGCAACCATTAAACCATCACAATAAGCAACAATTTTATCAATATTTGCAACAGCTTCTGGCTTTTCAATTTTTGCAATTATAGGAATTTTATATTCGGAATGCGCCTCTATTATGGCTTGCAGCTCCTTCAAATCTTTGGCATGACGTACAAAGGAAAGCGCCATCCAATCTACTTTTTGTTCTATAGCGAAAATGGCATCTTTTTTATCCTTTGGGGTAAGTGCGGGCAGTGAAATTTTTGTGTTTGGAAGATTTACACCTTTTTTAGAACGCAGTGGTCCGCCTTGTACAACCCTTACTTTAACGGTATCTTTTTTATTGGATTCGAGTACTTCAAAAATAAGTTTGCCATCATCTAGAAGTACTCGCTCGCCTACATTTACGTCTTTTGGAAAATCTTTATAATTCATATAAACCTTTTCCTTGGTACCCATAAACTCTTTTCCGGTACAAAAAAGAAGCTCATCGCCTGGTTGCACTACTATTTCTTCCTTCATCAAGCCCACACGAAGTTTTGGGCCTTGCAAATCGCCTAAAATAGCTACGTGTATGTCAAGTTCTTCAGAAAGTTTTCGGATGATTTTAATCGTTTTTTCTACTGTTGCATAATCTGCGTGCGAAAAATTTACCCTAAAAACATCTACACCTTCTAAAATCATTTCTTTTAAAATTTCTTTGCTAGAAGTAGCAGGACCTAATGTGGCAACTATTTTTGTTCTTTTCTGGTTAGTCATTTAATCGAAAGTTAAATTGTTTTTAGATTTTATATTTTCTGTTTGCACAATGTACGCAGAAACAATCTGTTGAATGTTATTAATTTGTGAAACTAAAGTTTGAAGTGGAATAATTTCAAAATCTGAATAAATTTTTAGAAAATAATCTACTTTTTTAAACTCGGGAAGCAAAAAATGATTGATAGTTTTTTCAGAATCTAATTCTGAAAATAATCCGCCAGAGGGTTGCAAAGTAGCTTCTATCGTTCTACATTTATTTACTACAAGATGAAATTGGTTATAATTTAATTCATCCTCAAAATCGAATATCGGAAAAGTAACCATCATTCCTTCAGATGGTAAATCAATGTCTATTCTTCTTCTTTTAAAATTAGTGTTTAGGTGCTGGTTCAAAAAATAGGCAATCTTATAATCCTCTTCGCTACTATGTATGGCAATAAGCGTGAAGGACTCTTCCATTTCATCATCAAAAATAAGTTTGTGTTTTGCCATTAGCATTAATTTGAATTTCCACACTTTGGGTCTCTGTTGTGTTGCAAAAATAGGCAAGTAAAACAAAGCGCAAAGCCGAAAGTGTAATCATGACAAAAATAATATTATTGTATCGATACTAGGAAGAAATTCCAAATTACAAGCCCCAAATTTCAAACTAAAAATATAATATAAGACCGTTGCATGGGCTAGTCGATTTCTTGTAAATTTCGTATCTTACTGTTAT